>CAITKS010000083.1 GCA_903893085.1 uncultured Actinomycetes bacterium
GCGGTCGCCGTTTCAAAACCGGCGATTCGAAGGGCATCACCTAATAGTTCACGAACGCCTGCTTCGTCATCGACGATCAGGATGATTTCAGCCATAGGCACAGCCTTGCACGGCAAGGGTGAAATATCCAAGAGGGGTGGCGACATATCACTGCCAAATAGCGTTTTCACCGAAATTTCACAAAGTTATGGCTGATACTTAGCGAGAGAGAAAGGGAGCAATATGAAGCGCAAAATATTTACTGTATTACCTGCACTAATTATTGCTTCTTCATTTTTAGCAAATCCGGCTGTTGCCGACACAAAGTCACCACCACCGATAAATTCAACTGATGCACGCGAGATCTATAACTTAGCCTTAGATAAATTTAAAAATGATCTGAAAATTTATGAGGACAAGCGACGCGAGATAAATCATGAGTTTAAAGATGCAATAGATAAAGCTCTCTCTGATGCAAAATCTGCGATTTCTAGCGTTAAATCTCAGATGCAAAAAAGACAGACTATGAGCGCTAGGCAGAATGCAGTTATGGCTGCTACCGCTATTCGCGATGCCGCTATCGAGTCTCTTGGCCCTGCGCCGGTTGCTCCAACTCCACCGGCCAAGGCTCCAAAGGCCGAGAAAGAAAAACGTTCAAAGCCTTCATCTTCCCCAGCTACACCTCAATAACTATTCGTTAACCACAATCGGCATATTGCGCAATGTTTTGCGGTCATGCGATTTTGAACGTTCATGATGTTTACGGATCTGCAGTTCAAAGTTTTTGATTGCAGCATCAAATGCTGCAACATCATTGAACTCGGCTGCCTCAGCGCGCATTAGCGGACCCGCCCCGTGCGAAGTAAGAATTACTCGATGTGAGTGTTTTCCTTGGCGAGGATTTTGCTCGTGCAATATCTCAACTTCTACTCGCTCAATCGTGACGCTAAATCTGTCCATGCTTCGTAATTTCTCTTCTGCTATTTCGCGAAAATCTGCCGCTAGTTCTGCATGACGAGCATGAATAACAATCTTCATATACTCTCCCTTTAGGCTGGTGTTGCTACCTAACAATGGCACTAATAGAGCAGTAAAGAAATAGGCAATTGCGAATTTTTTAGGAAATATTAAAGAGGTAGCGCCACAACCAGCGCAGTGAGCAAGGCGGCATAAAGTACGCATTCGCCGATAATCGTTAAGGCAGTCTTGCGATCTGCCGCACGTGCAATTGGGTCTGCAACGCGGGAAACATTGCCTAATTTTCCGAAGTTAAAAGTTCCGGCAAATCCATAAGCTAAACAGAATTTCTTACGTGACTGGACCCATCCAACTGACATCACGAGTAACGGTATGAATATTCCCAACCGAGCAGCTCGTGGAACATCAGTTGAGATGAATGTAATCAATGTAAATAAAGATAGAACAAGGCCAATTGCAGCAACGATCTTTCGGCTTTTTAATTCACTCCCACCGATGTTGCATGTACCGGGAATGTATTCAACTTGCGCCAATTAGGCGTCCTCAAGTTCATCTTCTTCATCTATCCAAGCATCTGCCGGTGCATCGTCTTGACGTTGCGCCCAAGATAAGAAAGAGCCGACAGCCTGAAACGCCACAGCAATTAACGCAATGGCGGCAAGTAGGCGACGAACAATCTTCATAGGAGAAAAATACCGCTTAACTGAAGAACTTTCTTTATTTCCCAGCCTGCAACGCCGCGTCAATATCTGCCCAGAGATCTTCGACATCTTCGCAGCCGACGGATATGCGGATTAGCGACTCAGGAACGCTGGCGCTTTCGATAGGCCAACGGCGGCGGCGCTCCCAAAGAGATTCAACCCCACCAAGACTGGTCGCGTTGGTGATGATTTTTGATGACTCGCAAACACGATCAGTGGCTGCTGCGTTTCCAGCGAATTCAAAGGAAACAATCGCTCCGAATCCCTTCATAAATTCTTTTGCCTTTAGATGCTGCGGGTCACTTGGAAGGCCGGGATATCGAACGCGCGTAACCAATGGGTGCCCACTTAAGCGCTTAGCAATTTCTAGTGCGTTTTCGCTGGCACGCTTAAAACGTAATGGAAATGTACGAATGCCGCGCAAGGCCAGCCATGCTTCAAATGGTCCAGGAATTGAACCGTTAAATTTACGTGCATCTTCGAGCGCTTTGAAATGCACAGGGCTATTTGTTGAAAGCGAACCAAGAAGTACATCGCTGTGGCCAGCCAAATATTTAGTCACTGAGTTCATGACAATGTCTGCACCCATTGAGAGGGGCTGTTGTATCAGCGCGGTTGCAAAGGTGTTATCAACGGCAACGGTTATGTTGCGTGATTTTGCCGCTTTAATCAAAGTCGGAAGGTCAGCAACATCTAAAGATGGATTGGTTGGAGACTCTAGCCACAATAAATCTGCACCATCTAGTGCGGCAATCACTTCATCAGTCTCTGCAATAGAAACAAGGGTTGCGCTTATTTTCTTTGCAGCTGTTAAATTGCCAAGAAGCGTCATTACACCTGAATAACCTTGATTAGAAGCCACTACCTTTGCGCCAACTGGCAAAGTTGAGAAGACGGCCGATACTGCTGCCATTCCTGACGAGTACGAAAGAGTTTGTCCACCTTCGAGTGCACCAATGGCTGTTTCAAGTGATGTCCAAGTTTCATTTCCGTATCGACCGTAACCAATTGGACCACCTGCTGTAAAAGTTGAATTAAGTGATATTGGTTGGTTCAACGCACTATCGGGTGCAACAACAGGACGTCCTGCCGTGATCGCAATTGTTTCGGGACGTTGATCTGAGCTACGGTGCGATGACATGGGCTAAGCCTAATCGCTGTTTAGTACTGCCATCGCCGCGTTATGTCCGGCGATACCGCTTACGCCGCCACCTCTGCGCGCACCTGCACCCGCTAAGAAAATATGAGGTTGATCGGTCTCTGATCCCCATTTCTGTGTGGCGCTTGCATCACTATCGATAAATGGAAAATCTAGATCGCGATGGAAGATATTGCCACGTGGTAAACCGATATCGGCTTCTAAATCAATTGGTGATTTCGCTTCTAATGCAAGTGATCCGTCTTGGCAGACTGCCAATACAGATTCGATTGGATCGAGCAGGTATTGATTAAGGCTATCGATGGCCGCGTGCTTAGCCACTTCTTTTGCTGACCCCGGAGAGCTATCAAATAGTGAGGCCGGGGTATGTAAACCAAATAGCGTCAAAGTTTGATATCCCAAGGCATGCAACTCTGGAGAAAGAATTGTTGGATCGGTCAATGTGTGGCAATACATTTCCAGTGGTAAATCATTTGGTAGTGCACCTGCCTTGGCAACTTTGTAAGCACTATCTAGTTGAGAAAAACTCTCATTCACATGGAATGTGCCAGCAAACGCTAATCGCGGATCGATCCCAGATTTTAGTCTTGGTAATTTAGTGAGCAACATATTTATCTTCATCTGCGAACCTTCCAGCGATGTTGGCTGGGCAGTGCCACGAATCTTGGCCAAAGTCTGTGGCGCTCCCGCAAATAGAAGATCGCGGGCGCTGAATTTCTCACTTGATTCAGTAATTACATGTACTCCAGCCGAATCAGCGTCGATATTTGCAACGCGAGAGTTAAGCAATATCTCAACACCTGAAGCAATTGCTACACGCTTAAGTTCATTAACTAACGCGCCCATTCCACCCTGCGGAACACGCCATTGACCAGTTCCGTTACCAATTAAGTGATACAGGAAGCAGCGGTTTGCTTGAAGATCATCGCTAGATACAAATGTTCCAATTAAGGCATCGGTCAGGACCACGCCACGCACAATGTCATCGCTAAAACGCTCGCGGATTACTTCTCCGATGGGGCGTTGCATTAAGAATTCCCAGGTCTGACTTAAACCGATCTCTTCTTTTAATTGTGAAGCACTCTTTAATGGTTGCAGCATAGAAGGTGCAATTCTTTCAGCGAGCAAAGAAATTTCTCCATAAAATTTCTGCCACGCCTTGCCTTCAGCATCTGACCCTGTTAACTCGTGAAAACTCTTTGAAGTTGGTTCATCCCAATTTTGAGAAATGAGTAAGCCAGAATCTTTTCCTGCTTTTGAATATGGAGTGTAAGAAGCGATAGATCGCTCTAACGTTTTAAAGTTGATCCCAAGATCGGAGACAATTTGATCGGGCAATAACGAGACTAGATATGAATATCGAGAAAGCCGAGCGTCGAATTCGGGGAAAGGTTTAACGCTGGTAGTAGCTCCCCCAAGTTCATTTTCGGCTTCTAGCAATACGACTTTCTTGCCGGCCTTCGCCAAATACGACGCCGCTACTAGGCCGTTATGGCCACCACCGACGATGATGGCATCGTACTTTTTATCGAGCGACATTTAGGGTTTATAGAACTCGTGCGATGCGTTCGATTGCTTCGGTGATGATCGCTGGGCTAGTAGCGAAATTTAATCGGACATGCGACTTTCCAAGAGGACCATAAATATGACCTGAATTAAATGCCACTTTTGCTCGTTCAATAAGCGCAGCGCCAGGATCTTCTCCTAAATTAAGTGCGCTTAAATCTAGCCAAGCAAGATATGAACAATGTGGCATTGCATACTTAATAGATGGAACACGAGATTCGATCAAATTTGCTACTAGATGACGATTTTGATCCAAAATAACTATGGCTTGATCTAGCCAAGGTTCACCTTTTTCAAATGCAGCAACAGTTGCGAATGCTCCAAGTAATGAGGCGCGATAATGCATCGCAGGAGCCAATTCATTTAACTTTTCGTGCATTTTCTCCGATTGAGTAATAATGATTGCGCACTTTAGGCCTGCAATGTTCCAGCCTTTGCTGGCAGCAGAGACAGCTATACCGACATCGGCAGCGCTCTGACCAAGAGATAAGAATGGAATAAAGGGCTGTTCTTTATAAGTCAAAGGTGCATGAATCTCATCAGCGATTACTATCACGTCATGCTTTTTTGCAAGATCTACAATCCGCAATAAATCTTCACGGGTATAAACCTTTCCCAACGGATTATGCGGGCTGCAGACTAGGTGGACTTTGATTCCGTTTTTATACGCCGCTTCGATTCCGGACCAGTCATGGGTAAAGCCAGTGCCATCGGTTGATTGCTCATCAATTAGATAAGGGACGTCGACCATTTCAACGTTAGTCTCGCGCATCCAGGTATAGAAGTTTTGGTAAATAGGGGAACTAAATAAGACTTTATCTCCGGGTTTGGTAAATATGCGAAGCAGTTCAACAATGGCAACTCCAACGTCAGTTGCAGTACGTACATAAGACGGATTTAAATCCCAGTTCCAACGACGCTTTGCAAAACCAGCAAAGGAGGTTCCTAATTCTGGAATCGCACCTAGATATCCCAAGTCTGAAGCTTTGACCATCTCTATTAGCACTTCGCGAATTGGTTCGGCGACCGGAAAATCCATTTCCGCAACTGGCAGCGGCAACACTTCGTGCGGGAACGCACGCCATTTTTCGCTGCGGTGCGTCTGTAAATCTGAAAGCGACGGAATAGCTATCTTGCTCTCACTCATACCGTTGAGTATGCCACTTAGACCCCACTTGGCGATACTCGCCGCGTTGAGATTTCAATAAGTTGCAACATCTAATTCACTTATTTGGGTTCTAGAATCAGAGAGACTGAATTAATGCACCAGCGTTGATCTGTTGGTACGTCATAGCCTTCGCCTTCAAAAACATGGCCTAAATGCGAATCACACGTTGCGCACCGAACCTCGGTTCGAACTCTTGGCGCAAGGGAACGATCTTCAATTAGCGTGACTGCATCAGCGGCGGTCGGCGCATAAAAAGATGGCCAGCCGCATCCTGAGTGAAATTTAGTCTCGGATCGAAAGAGTTCTGCGCTGCACGCTTTACAGCGATACACACCTAGCGTTTCGGTATCCGTGTATTCGCCAGTAAATGGCCGCTCGGTTGCCGCATTTCGCAAGACCTCATAGGAAAGCGGATCCAGCCTCGCCTTCAGAGCTGCCTCATCAATCTCAACTTTTTTCTTCGTCACTTTGCTGCCAACTTCGGGAAAGTGATTCCAGTAGTGGAGTGGCAGTCATAGCCATTTGGATTCTTCAGCAGATATTTCTGGTGATACTCCTCGGCTAAGAAATAAGTTGTATTTTCTACTGGCAGGATTTCAGTGACAATTTCATCCATACCTGCTGCATCCAGGGCAGCTTGATAAATATCGCGGCTGGCGAGCGCAGTTTCCATCTGTTCGGCGCTAATTGTATAAATCGAACTGCGGTATTGAGTACCAATATCTCCGCCTTGCGCATTTAGCGAGGTCGGATCGTGCATTGTCCAAAATTCTTCGAGTAAGCGTTGATAAGAAAGAAGATTGGAGTCGAATTCAACTTTCACCATTTCGGCATGGCCAGTGCGTCCGGTGCAGATCGCTTCATAACTTGGGTTTTCAGTAGTTCCACCCATGTAACCCACACTGGTAGTGATAACCCCTGCCATCTTCCAAAAGCGACGCTCAGCGCCCCAGAAGCAACCTGTTGCAAAGTATGCAATTGATGTTGTCATAGCGCGCATTCTTTCAGGAGTTTGCAGATTGCGCTCATTAGACGTTGCAAGATTCGGTAGCCTTATCCCATACCTGCGCCCCCGTAGCTCAGGGGATAGAGCACCGCCCTCCGGAGGCGGGTGCACAGGTTCGATTCCTGTCGGGGGCACGCGACTTAAATCACCCAAATTCTTTTGCGTACATCCTTGTTTATCTAGGTGTTAACAGGGAGAATTGTCCACTTACGCACCTAGATGCGTTTATTTTTACTTATGTTCCCCGCTTGTATTAAGGAGTTCACCCATGGATTGGCGTCATCAATCTGCATGCCGCGATGAAGATCCTGAACTCTTCTTCCCTGTAGGAAACACCGGCCCTGCGCTAACTCAGATCGAAGAGGCTAAAAAAGTCTGTAACCGCTGCATCGTTAAAGATGCATGCCTGGCTTGGGCACTTGAAAGCGGCCAAGACGCGGGTGTTTGGGGCGGCTTATCAGAGGATGAACGTCGTGCACTAAAGCGTCGCGCAGCACGTAACCGCGCTCGCATGATGGAACAGAACAACAGCTTCTAAAGCGGAAATTTTAATTGCGCTTCAGTGCCGCGATCTGTTCGAACTAGATTGATAGAGCCTTTTAATTCGTTCTCGGTTAATGTCCGCACAATTTGAAGTCCCAAATTCGCAGATTCAGATAACGAAAATCCGGTGGGCAATCCGATGCCATCATCAAAGATAACTATCGTGGCTATATCACCAGTGCGATTTACTTCAATTCTTAAATTCTCACCTGAAGTTGCAAGCCCGTGTTCTAGGGCATTGTGAATTAACTCTGTTACGACCAGCGATAACGGCGTGGCAATTCTGGGATCCAGTGAACCCAAGGCGCCATCGCGGGCGATCTGTAACTGACCCATGCGTGGGCTGAGCTCTAAAGCATGTGCCACCAAGCGGTCAAGCACATCATCGAAGGCAACAGATGCTTCAGAACTACTCGAAAGAGTTTCGTGGACTAAAGCGATAGATGCAATACGTCTTACCGCTTCGTTGAGTGCAGCGCTAGCAGCGGGGTCTTCAATTCGGCGTGATTGCAAACGCAAGAGCGCAGATACGGTTTGTAAATTGTTCTTTACGCGATGATGGATCTCGCGAATCGTCGCATCTTTTGTAACAAGCTCTCGTTCACGACGTCGCAGCTCTGTCACATTTTGCAGAAGAACAATTGCACCAATGCGATCACCTGCTGCAAGTAAAGGTAGCGCCATCAAATCAATGGTTCCTCCAGCATTTTCGATTTCAACGCGACGCAGAGATTTTCCACTAAGACTTACTTCAATGGCCTCTTCGTGGGCTTCTCTTTTAATTAAAGATACTTTTCGAGCTACTTCGCCCAAGTTATTTCCTTCTAACTCACCGGCCCATCCCATGCGGTTGAAGGCTGATTTAGCATTTGGGCTTGCATAAGTCATCGCGCCATTTATATCTAAGCGAATGAGTCCATCGCCAACGCGGACTGCAGGATCGAAAAATTCGCTGTGCTCTACGTAAGGGAAAGTTCCTTCAGCAACCATGCGGTAAACATTATGAGCAACTTCACGATAATTTAATTCGAGACGACTTGGTTGACGCATTAATTCGGCATTGCGATGTCGCGAAATAACGGCAATAACTTGATCATCCAAAATAACTGGGATGGTCTCTTCTTTAATTAATAGTTCACCGAATTTTTCAGGTTGCGCATCACGAATGATTTCGGCTCCAGAAAGCGCCTGATCAATGCGAGGTCTTGATCCCCAAGATATTTCTTCACCAATGACATCTTGCGGAAAAACAGTGGCAGCTGTTGTTGGACGAATATGAGCAACTGAAACATAGCCAGTTGGCCAACTCTTAAAATCCTTGCGAATCGGAACCCATAAAACTAAGTCTGCAAAGGAAAGGTCTGCGAGTAACTGCCAATCTGAAGTTAGCTCTCTGATGCGTCGCATCTGGTTCTGATCTAAAGGGCTGCGATCTCGTAAATGCTCTTCTAATTGCGGCATTTGTTAAGCCTTTAACCATTCACTCATTGAGCTAGCAATCTCTTGCGTAGCAAACCAAGTCAGTTCCTCACCATCTGGTGAAACAAGGAAGGCACATTGCACGCTCTCCCATGGAGCCGCTGCTCTTAAGTTTACGAAATTCTCACCATGTTCAGAAATCTCTTGATCGCTTACTTCTAAAGCCAAGATAAATCCGGGGCTTTTATCCGATGTGCGCAGTTCGAGCGCTTCATCGGCTGCCAACATTGATAAGGAAAATTCGCCTTCTTCTTCATCTAAATCGTTATTGGCTGTTAGAAATTTAATTGTTGGCGCATAAAGTGGTCCACACTCCATCGAGCCCGAATTTAGAAATTCGGAGATCTCTTCAACTGAAACTGGTAAGTACCCGCGCATAATGCTTAGGGTATAAGAGAAATGGCTCAGTAAGTAATTTGAGAGGCAATGCTCAAAATCGCCTTGCGTAATGGGGACTTAGGGCAAACATGTGCAAGTGTTGTGCGCTCTCTGATTGCGATCGAACATGCACGAGCATCGTAGGGAATCTGCCAGGTATTAGTCAGTTTGGAAGTCGTGGCTGGATTTGGACTATCTCTCTTTTTGAAATCGGCCGTGCCTAACATCGCCAGTGAAATTTGAGGGGTAATGGATATCTGAGAAATATCTTGCAGCAAATCTTTTAATCGCTTCTGCTGTAATAAATCGAACGATGACGTGATGACCAAATCTTTGCCATGATTGCTAAGCCAGATCTTTACCTGCGAAGCCCATCTGCGGTCAGTTAGGTCACTTGAGAAGTTAGCCAGTGACCCTAGATCGATATAGATGGCTTCAAAATATGAATCAGCTTCGATTACCCAAGAATTGAAGGCGCTTACTTTCTGTTGCGTTATTTCTGATACCGATAAGTTTTCAGATACATCTCGCCACTTGGAATCCTCTGAGACTTTTCGAAGATCAAGTAATGTGGAAATAGCCGGTGCTTTAAAATTTGCATCTATTAACAAGGTCTTCACCCCGCGCAAAGCAGATTCTTGAGCAAGGTTTATGGCAAGAGAAGTGTTTCCTGTGCAATGACCTGCGGATCCGATCCCAATGGCTATGGCATTTAAATTTGGTGCTGACTGGATAAGTGGAGCACGCAGTCGAGGCGACCTAATGTTTGCGCGAATATAGGCCAGAAGTTCTGAAGTAGTACTTGGTCGCGGAGAGATATCTGGTAAGCCTTGCGCACTTCCAGCAGCATCAGCAAAACCAAATAAAGTCATGCCTACTTTACTTATTTTCTGCAGCCTACCCAGTGACAAGCCTGGTAAATCAGATGAGTAAATAAGTATGACTTGGTTAAGTTCACTCTTGTTTAACTCGAACTCTAAAGAGTTCATATCCAGAGCCCTAGCAAGTACGTTCCAACCTTGACTAAATAGCGAACTGGAGACTAGCCCCTCAAAATCTGGATCGGCGATTGCCGTTATTACAGTTGGTATTGCCAGGTTATCCATTTGATCGCACAACAACGAGTCGACCATTTGATGTGGCACTTAATAGCTTGAATATCTCTCGGTTAAAGACCGATAGCGATAGTGCGACATCTGTTCCAAAATTTGCACTCTTGCGGTCAATCGAACGTAGATAAGCACCTGACACAACTAGTTCTGGATCTGCAATTCTTTCCAACCCCATGGCCTCGGGAACCCAATAGATATTTACCGCCTCACCAATCTCAATGTCGCTAGGAATGTCGCTGCCTCGCACCGATATTGGAACTTGCTCTGATCTCATCTCGAGTGAAGTATCGCTAAGAGCGTTAACGGAAATTAACTCACCCTTATGAATAGCATGCAATACATAAGCCCCGATAGGAGAGGAGCCTTCGGAGAGATACTCGCTGCTGCTTGCACCTAGTGATACTTGAACCTGCGACAAGTGAGATTCGTTAATTTGAGCACCGGGAGCCAAGTTACTGTTGGTAATCCAGTATGTATCACTTTGATTTCCCAAAGCAGTAAGTGCCATTGCAGAAATTAGCGCCGCCGCAAAGAGGGAAACAGCTACAACGATTCGAGTTTGAGATGCCTTGCTTGAAGTATTCATAGTTGCGAAGCAAAGAACATTTGGCGTATCTGAGGCGAAGATTATCCACAGTCATCTTTTCGGATGAGCCGTGCTCATCCTTTTGGCCGATCTGTTATGCGGTTGCTAATACAAAGGTGCGGATATGACTACACAATATATTTCGCCTCCAGTAAGACAATGCCTGCAATTAATCTCTAGTAACGAAGATCCTGCAATGTGGAGCCATCCGCAATTAGATTTGTATTCACTGGCCGAAGTTGCGGCCAAGCGAAGAGCCACTCCCCTGCCTTCGCAACAAGTTAAGTTGTATCTAGTGCCAAGTAGCTTTGGCGAGGAATACGAACCTGGCTTTGAGCCAGTGCCAACTTCGGCACACGAACTTCCTGAACTACATATGTGGACCATGAAATTCGTGGTCAGCGTTGTTGAAATCTGGGCTGGGCGCCGTCAACCAGCACAGTTGATATCTAGATGTCATCGCCATATTTACATGCAGTTGCTTAAACAAGTTGGCAGTCAGAAAGAAATTGGTCGAATAAGAAGTATCCATCAGAGCGAACCGCTTGATGGAATTTGTGAATCTACAGTGACTGTTCGATATGGCGAGAGGTTGCGCGCCATAGTAATTCGGTTTGAAGGTGTTGATCAGCGCTGGTTATGCACTGAACTTAAAATGCTTTAAGCACCACCATGGCATCGCTTGTATTTCTTGCCGGAACCACATGGGCAAGGACTGTTTCGCGAAACATCTCCCTTAGTAGAGATTCCTGATTCATCTGCCGCTGTGTATTGCAGAGCAGCAGAGTTTTCAGGTTTTTCAGATATACCTGCAGCTTTAACTGCTGATCCATCGCCCTCAACAGAGACTTGAACATTAAAGACAAGGCTGGCTAACTCTTCCTTAATTGCATCCATCATCGCTGAAAATAGTTCGTAACCTTCACGTTGGTATTCAACAAGCGGATCGCGTTGGGCCATTGCGCGCAAACCGATTCCTTCTTGCAAATAATCCATCTCATAGAGATGCTCACGCCATTTTCGATCTAGAACCGAGAGCAAAACTTTGCGTTCTAGTTCGCGCATAACTTCGGCGCCAAGGTCTGACTGGCGCTTTTCATAAGCTGCTGTGGCATCCTCGAGAATCTGTGCAGATAAATAATCAGAGTCAATTGCTGCACGTGATCCGGCTCTGGCGACTAGCTCTTCGGTAGTAAATGAGATTGGATAAACAAGTTTTAGCGCCTGCCAAAGTCGATCTAGATCCCAATCCTCACCAAAACCTTCTGATGTTTCAGCACCAACGTAGGCGACCAAAGTATCGGCAACAAATGATTGCACTTGAGGTGAAATATCTTCGCCTTCAAGCACCAGGCGACGTTCCCCATATATGACTTCACGTTGGCGATTCATAACATCGTCATACTTCAAGACGTTTTTACGAATTTCAAAGTTTTGCGCTTCAACTTGGGTCTGCGCCGAACGAATTGCGTTGCTGACCATCTTGGATTCGATCGGTTCATCATCTGGAAGACCTGCAGCAGAAAGGAAACGTTCAACTAGTCCAGAATTAAAACGTCGCATTAACTCATCTTGAAGGGAGAGATAGAAGCGTGATTCACCTGGATCGCCTTGACGACCAGAGCGACCACGAAGCTGGTTATCAATACGACGAGATTCGTGACGTTCGGTTCCTAAAACGTAGAGTCCACCGAGTGAAATTACTTCTTCATGGCCTGTCGCAACGGCCGCTTTTTGCTTAGCAATTTCTTCTGGCCATGCCGCTTCGTATTCAGTTGGATTATCAACTGGTGAAAGTCCACGACGTTGCAGTTCGAAGTCGGCCATAAATTCTGGATTACCACCAAGCATGATGTCAGTACCGCGACCTGCCATGTTTGTAGCAACAGTTACTGCACCACGTACACCTGCGCGAGCAATGATTGAAGCTTCTCGTTCGTGGTGTTTAGCGTTAAGAACTTCGTGAGGAATTCCAGATTTCTTAAGTAGGGCCGAGAGCTCTTCAGATTTTTCTACAGAAACGGTACCAACTAGGACTGGTTGACCTTTACGGTGGCGTTCGACAATATCTTTTGTGACTGCCATAAATTTGCCAAGTTCAGTCTTGTAAACCAAATCGGCTTGATCAAGACGTTGCATTGGTCGATTTGTTGGAATAGGCACAACTCCGAGTTTGTAAATTTGCTGGAATTCGGAAGCTTCAGTCATCGCAGTACCGGTCATACCTGAAATAGTTTCGTATAAGCGGAAATAGTTCTGCAAAGTGATAGTCGCCAGGGTCTGGTTTTCATCTTTAATATCTATACGCTCTTTTGCTTCAAGAGCTTGGTGTAAGCCATCGCTATAGCGGCGCCCAGCCAACATGCGGCCAGTGTGCTCATCGACGATTAGGAGCTCGCCATTCATAACCACATAATCTTTATCGCGCTTGAAAAGTTCCTTGGCACGCACAGCGTTATTCAAGTACCCAATAAGGGTTGTATTTGCCGCTTCATAAAGATTTTCAATTTTAAGTATTTCTTCAACTTTGGAAACACCGTCTTCTAGGATTCCAATTGTTTTTTTCTTCTCATCCACTTCATAGTGGGTGTCACGCTGTAACTTGTCTACAATGTTTGCAAATTCCACATACCACTTGGTTGCTTTGTCGGCTGGACCACTAATGATCAATGGAGTTCTTGCTTCATCAATCAAAATTGAGTCAACTTCGTCTACTACTGCGAAGAAGTGATCTCGCTGAACGCAATCATCAAGTGACCAAGCCATGTTGTCGCGCAGATAATCAAAACCAAATTCGTTATTTGTGCCATAAGTAATGTCAGAGTTATATGCGGCACGTCGTTCAGCCGGTGTCATGCTGTTTACGATTACACCAACAGTTAAACCTAGGAATCGGTGAATACGTCCCATCCATTCGCTATCGCGTTCGGCGAGATAATCGTTAACGGTGACTACGTGTACGCCGCGACCAGCGAGAGCATTTAGATAAGAAGGAAGGGTTGCAACGAGAGTCTTTCCTTCACCTGTGCGCATTTCTGCGATATTTCCTCGGTGAAGTGCGGCTCCACCCATAATCTGAACATCGTAATGACGTTGTCCCAGCGTTCGTTTTGCAGCCTCACGAATAACTGCAAAGGCTTCTGGTAATAAATCATCAAGTGTCTCACCGGCAGCGAATCTAGATTTGAATTCGGCAGTCTTTGCGCGAAGTGCTTCATCGGTTAGCGGAGAAACGGCAGGCTCAAATGCATTGACTTGATCTACAACCTTGCTGAGATCGCGAAGTATTTTGCCTTCGCCAGCTCGCATGATCCGATCAATAATCTTCGACATTTATGCACCCTCTCTAAAATCAACCCCCTTATCGTAGGGGTTTCGCGACGGCACCTGTTACCGCGCCTTTGACCTCAAAACCTGCGGTACATAATGCCCGTATCGCCTCCGCCAGGGTCGCCCCAGTGGTTATTAGATCATCAACAATGATAAGTGATCCAATATTCCCATCGCCTTTATTTGATCTGGCTTTACTTGGTACTGCCAAGGCTCCAGAAATATTCAATAGCCGCTGCTTAGAATTTAGTGCAGATTGATCTTGAACTCTTCTTGAATGTGTCAATAATTGTGCTTTGCAAACTGCAACTTTAAAACCAGAATTACTGGCTACTTCCTCTGAAATATCATTGAGAAAATTTCGACCGCGCTTTCTCATTGCTGACTTACGTGATGGAATTGCAATCAAACTTTCGCCCCCGAAGCGTTTCACAAAATAGTTCAGGGAGTGTGAAATGGCATCAATTAACAATTTATCAGCCGCTGAAATATTGGATTCTTTTGCACTTAGCAATACTCGTGAAGCCACTGGTGAGTATTGAACGGCTGACACGACCGGATAATTTGAGCCTAATACGGATAATTCACGTAAGTAAATATGGGGGTGCCAACTGCTGCGGCAACTTGAACATATTGAAATACCAAGCTGCGAACAACCGATACACCTTGATGGGAATATGAGCTCAGATAAATTCTTTACTGCAGATTTCTTCATTGCCGAATTCTGCAGGAATTACCAACAATCGGTTGAGGAGCTAAATCTTCTGAGGATAATCATTTGGTTGCGGACGAATTGGACGTCCTGCGATTTGCTGACCAGCGATTCGAGGTAGCGTCAAAACAAAATTTGCACCAAAACCTGGCTCGCCCCAAGCATCTAATTCGCCATTGTGAAGGCGCGCATCTTCAAGTGCTATTGATAACCCAAGTCCTGTACCTCCACGCACTCGTGCACGTGAAGGATCTGCTCGCCAGAACCGATCGAAAACTCGAGATAGGACAGAGGGTTCAATACCGGCACCGTGATCGCGTACGCCAACAGCAACTTCTGTACGTGTGGAAACTATCGTCACATCAATCGGTTTATCGTCCGCGTGATCTAAGGCATTTGATAATAAGTTGCGCATAATTCTTTCAACTCGCCTCAGGTCGGCGTTAATCATCACGTGTTCAGTCTCATGATCAATATTTATCGAAATTAAATGGTTTTGCTCATTCGCGAGAACATCTTCAATGCAACGCTCGATTAGGCGAACCAGATCAAACTCAACTGGCTCGAGAACAGCAACTTCGGCATCAAATCTACTAATTTCAAGTAAATCTTCCAGCAACCGTTCAAATCGATCCAGTTGTGCAACCAATAGCTCTGAACTGCGTGCAATGGTTGGATCAAAGCTCTGGCGTTGGCCATAAATGACTTCTGATGCCATACGTAAAGTTGTAAGTGGGGTTCTGAGTTCATGAGATACATCAGATACAAATCTTTGTTGAACTCTAGATAAGTTCTCTAACCTTGAAATTTGAGACTCCAGAGAGAGAGCCATATCGTTAAAGGCGGTTGCCAACGTTCCAAGTTCGTCGGAACTATCCACTTTCATGCGCTGAGAAAAGTCACCATCTGTAAATTGCTGTGCAGTACGTGCAGCATCGCGAACCGGCTTAACGACCTGACGCACCACCAACCAAGTGATAAGGCCAATTAAGAAGAGAAGCGCAAGTGCTGTCAATAATAATGAATTTTTGATTAGCGAGAGAGTCGTATTCTGATTTGTAAGTGAATACACCAGATACATCTCATAATTACCAGACTCAGGAATAGCAATTCTGCGGCCTGCGATTAAGACGTTGGCATCATCACCGTTGGTATATTTAACCTTGGCATACTCGTATTCAACCAAATCACTAGTTCTTACACGATTGCGTAAATCAGGCGGAAATGAAGAAACGACTAAATTATCTGTTGCAGTTGTGTAGTCGATTGCCGCAACATCGGATACAACATCAAATGCTTGCCCGAAGCGACTTAGGAATAGAGATTTACGGTCTTGGCTAAGGCTTACTGCAGTTGAAGCGATAATCACTTCTTGAACGGTTTTGGTAATAATTGAAGTTTTCGCACCATTTACAAGCAAGAATTGGTATTGCGCATTGAAAAATGAGGAGCGCGCTTCTGCGAGTGAAGTTTCGAGATTTACTTGTTTTACACCATCCGAAAGTTGTGAATACAGCGCAGACCCAGTCAGCCAAACGACGCCTAGCGAAAGCAAAACTGTAGAGACAATAACTTTCGATGCAAGAGAGTTTTTAACTTTAGAGACTATGCGGTTCATTCTAAGAACCGCCCATTACTCCAGCTTTATATCCAACCCCGCGAACTGTCATAACGATTTCGGGGTTCTCAGGATTGTGTTCGACTTTCGAGCGCAGACGCTGTACGTGAACATTTACTAAACGAGTATCGGTTGAGTGACGATATCCCCAAACTTCGCCAAGCAGCGCATCTCGAGAAAAAACTCTACCCGGTTCTTTAGCAAGGGCGACCAAGAGATCGAATTCCAAGCGAGTAAGAGCAATTTTCTTTCCGCCGCGACTTACTTCATGGGCAATTACATCAATTGCAAGATCACCGATTGTTAATAATCCAGAAACATCGGCATTTGTGCGACGTAAACGAGTTCTGATTCGAGCGACTAATTCTGATGCATGGCGAAATGGCTTAACCATGTAATCATCCGCGCCAGCTTCCAATCCCAGAACGACATCATGGGTATCACCTTTTGCGCTGAGCATGATGATCGGAACCATAGATTGCGCACGTATTAACTTACAAACTTCAATTCCATCAAGACCAGGAAGCATTACATCTAGCAGGACAAGATCTGGAGGATTATTTTTAAATACCTCCATAACCTCATCACCGCGACTTACTAGATCTACGTCGATGCCGGCACCAGTTAAAACAATGCCGAGCATCTCCGCGAGATCCTGGTCGTCATCGACGACCATAACTAAGGTCATTAGCTACCGTGCTCCCAAGAGTTCAGATACATATCTTGTGCTGGAGTTAAGGTATCGATTCGCCCACCCATTGAAATCAACTTAAGGCTTGCAACTTCCTTGTCGATATAAGTAGGTACGTTGTGAACGCCTGCAGGAAGATTCTTAGCTTCCTTAACAAGATATTCAGCAGTTAAAGCTTGATCAGAAAATGACATATCCATTACTGATGCAGGGTGTCCTTCTGCGGCGCCTAGATTAACTAAGCGACCTTCTGCGAGAAGAAGCAAGCGACGACCATCAGCAAGTACGTATTCATCTGTTTGGTGACGCATTTTGGCGTTCTTCTTCTTTGCATTTTGCTCAAGCCATGCAACATCGATTTCAATGTCGAAGTGGCCTGAGTTAGCCATAATTGCGCCATCTTTCATTACTGCAAAGTGCTCATCACGCAATACATCGCGGTTGCCGGTCACAGTGATGAATACATCGCCAACCTTTGCAGCATCAACCATTGGCATTACGCGGAATCCCTGCATCATTGCATCAAGTGCCTTAGTTGGGTCGATTTCAGTAACAACAACATCAGCACCCATGCCCTTAGCGCGTTCTGCAACACCCTTACCGCAGTAACCAAATCCCGCTACGACAACAATGCGTCCAGCGAGTAGGAAGTTAGTTGCGCGGAATACAGCGTCGAGAGTTGATTGACCTGTTCCGTAACGGTTATCGAACATGTGCTTGGTATCGGTGTCGTTGACAGCAATCATTGGGAAGGTGAGTGCGCCATCTTTAGCCATTTGGTTAAGGCGAATTACGCCAGTTGTGGTCTCTTCGCAACCACCAGCGATATTTGGAAGAAGTTCCTTGCGAGTTGTGTGAAGAGTATTAACCAGGTCGCAACCATCATCGAAAACTTGATGAGGTTCGATATCCAAAGCGGCATTGATGTGTGAGTAGTAACCATCACGATCAACTGCATTGCGAGCGAATACTGAAATTCCGTATTCGTGGACTAGTGCAGCCGCAGTGTCATCTTGAGTTGAAAGTGGATTTGATGCACAGAGAGCGATATCAGCGCCTCCTGCTTTTAATACACGCATCAAGTTAGCGGTCTCGGTTGTTACGTGCATGCACGCTGCGATTCTTACGCCAACAAATGGTTTTGATTTTTCAAAGCGCTCACGAATCTGTGCGAGAACTGGCATATTGCGTTCGGCCCATTCGATCTTCTTGCGACCTTCGGCTGCAAGTGATGCATCAGCGATATCGTGCTTTGGAAGCGTTGTTGTAACTGGTGAATTCATGGTCTTCTCCCTAAATGGTAATTAATAACAGTTGATTGGACTGTGCTTACCTAAGGCGTAGGGCTCTACTTTGCTAGGCGGCTCTGGGCATAGGTTAGCGCGAGCCGCCCCAAACTGGCTATTTAGACGCTAGCCACGGATTGTGGCGAGCACCTCATCTCTAATCTTTTCCATGCGGGCTTGCGTCTTAGCTTCCACATTTAAACGAAGCAACGGCTCAGTATTGGAAGCGCGGACGTTAAACCACCACGAGTCTCCATTTACCGTCAATCCATCGAGATTATCAACTTCATTGCCAGCAGCATTACCGTATTTTTCTGAAATCTCATTCATCGCGCTCTGCACATCTGAAACTTCAGAGTTAATTTCACCGCTTGCCACATAGCGGCAATAAGGTTTTAAAATCTTCGAAAGCGAAGTGCTTACTTCGCCAAGTGCTGCAATCGCATGCAGCGCTGCCAACATTCCAGAATCAGCGCGCCAGAAATCTTTGAAATAGAAGTGACCAGAGTGCTCACCGCCGAATACCGCTCCGGTATCTGCCATCAACTTCTTGATATACGAATGGCCAACTCTGGAGCGAATCGCCTTTCCACCATTTTCTTCCACAATTTCGACAACTGCACGTGAAGAAATTAAATTATAAATAACGCTAGCGCCCGGGCTCTTGGCTAATTCACGTGATGCAATAAGCGCAGTCAGAGTCGATGGATTTACGAGCTCTCCATTTTCATCTACCAAGAAGCAGCGATCTGCATCTCCATCAAATGCTAGGCCAATATCGGCCTTATGTTTCTTCACGGCTTTCTGTAGATCCTTCAGATTCTTGGGATCAATCGGGTTCGCTTCGTGATTTGGGAAAGTTCCATCTAATTCGTAATACAAGGGAATTACATCGCAATTTAATCGAGCGAATACAGCTGGCGCAGTATGTCCCGCCATTCCGTTTCCGGCATCAACAACGATCTTTAGCGGGCGAATATTTGATAAATCCACCAAATTAAGTAAGTGATCAACGTATTCTTTTAACATATCTGCAGAGCGCTCATTGCCCACGCTTCTAAAATCTATTGCGGATCCCTCGTTTACATAACGTTCGATAGTAAGCAATCCGGATTCTTTTCCGATTGGACGGGCCCCACTTAGGCACAATTTGATGCCGTTGTATTCGGCAGGATTGTGGCTTGCCGTAAACATTGCACCTGGAAAATTCAATTTTCCGGCGGCGAAATAGAGCATGTCGGTTGATGCCAGGCCAATTCGAATTACATCTAGCCCTTGCGAGGTAACGCCAGCAGAGAATGCATCAGCAAAAATTGGTGATGAAGGGCGCATATCTTCACCGATTACCACGGTTCCGGGTTCGCGCTCTTGCTGCAGAAAGCGGGCAAATGCAACCCCGGTTGCGAAGGTGAAATCTGCAGTTATTTCTACATCCACTAATCCACGGATGTCATAGGCCTTAAAAATTGAAATGAACTTCTTCTCTCTTTAGAAAATACTTGATAATTTAAATCTAAGAAGGAACAGCGCGCAAGTGGCCGCGGCGCCCTAATTGATTTTCTTGATTCACAGAATTATTGGGAACTGCATCTTCTACATTTATCTGCATCGTTGCAACTTCACGCACGGCATCTGCAATAGCCATCAAGTCATCATCACTTGGGCCGGCCGCATCTAAAGAGCTCTCTTCTTTAATAACGTTCCAGCCATTTGGTACCGTCAAACGTTTCCCATGAGTTTCGCAAAGATCATAGGAATGTGGCTCTGAAAAAGTTGCGAGAGGTCCAAGGACTGCCGTTGAATCTGCGTATATATAAGTAAGGGTCATAGACGCCAAGCTTCGGCAGCTAACTCTTGAACAGCTGCGACCAGTTCTTGCCAACTTACTCATGGTTACTAGGTTACTGGTGAAGAGGATAAAAATCGGGGATTGTCATGGTGATAAGACACGGATATTTGAAATCGGTACCGAAGATTTTGTAAGAACGCTTCCGGCAGCCAATGGGAAATAACCGTAGCCACTCTTGGTTGCAATAAGTCCGGCTCCATAAATCCCCTTGCCCACCTTTGTAAAAGTCACAGAGCGAACACCATCGGGAACTTTAAAGGTTGCAATCTCATCTCCATTGATTTTAATCTGCTTTCGCTTACCTTTACTTAAGAACAATTCTGCTTCAATCTTGATTGAGGCTCCTATAAATATCAACTGTGGCGACAATCCTGTCGTGGCTAAGGAAAACTTTATTAGCTCAGGTGCTGCAGTGCTCCAAATGAAATCTGATTTACCCTCAGCAATGGTTTCGGAATACACACTGGCCACAACAGGTTCATCGGAAGATATCTGGATTCCGAACTTGCTGGCAGGCAGATTTGGGTTGAGATTTAAAGTGACAACAGATCCTGCTTTGACACTCTTGTTTTCTAGTCCCGCAGGAATGAATGAGCCATCGGTTGATAAGACTTTAACGCTTACCCGTGCGTCGATTTCTCCAGGAACGAGCAAGCGCAGTGAATGAGGCAGTTCAACTTGTTTGGATCCGACTTTCTTAACTGTATGAGGTATCGCCGGAATATAAACTTCTTTTTTAGCTGATGGTGCGAAATTGATAATGTCCCCACCAAGTGCCCGTAAGCCTTTGCCTCGCTCATCGATCATGTAGCTCGTAACTCTGCCAGCACGAGTAAGGGCTTGAACAACAACTTGGCTTGAACCGGGAGCAAGTGTGTCTATGCCGATTTCTGAGTAAGAATTAGCTTTCAGAGAAACGGGTTTCGATTGTTGCTGTCCGATTTCATTCCAAATTTGCAAGTCCACAATTGCGGTACTTAATCCGCTATTAACTAGAAGAATTCTTCCCTTGCTCGTGACATCAGCTGCTCCACCCACAAACCATTGTTCATTTTGTAGTGACGAACAAATCGTTGCCCCCGCCCAAACACCTTTACGAATCTGCCACACGACAGGTGTTGCGCCTTGTGATTCGATAATTACCGGAGCTTTCTCTTGCATGTATCGCAGAGTTTGAGACGGTACAAAAGAGATTGATTTAGTGCCGGTTAAGCGCAAAGGCGTTTTGGTCGATGGCAACGAAATAGCAGTCGTTAAATTATTTGGAGTAGATGGGCACACAACTGCTGGATAGTTTGTCGAAAATTCATTGCTCGAGAGTCCAGCGTTGATGCCATTGGCTATCAACGCTGTTGCTACAACCGACCCCACAATGGCTAAAGGACGTTGGAATCTCATGCCAGCACCGCATCTTCGATCTCGCGACGGCGTCTGCCAGCAGGCAGTGCCATCACCAATATTGTTACGACAACAATGATCTGCAGAGACACCCATGCGCGACGAAGAGTTCCGTCGTACATCAGAGTTACCAAGCCAGGTTTTTCAACTCTAAATACTGGCATGCCATCGACGCTGCGTGTGCGTTCCAGGCGTTGCCCATCTTGCATGGCTCGCCATCCTCTACTGTAATTTTCGGTAATTGTAATTTCGCCTGGAGAATTAACAGTTATTCCTAAAGTGCCTTGTGCTAAAACGGATGACTTACCCGATAAATCTTTAAATAGTATCTGACCCGTTTTTCCAACTGTCTTCCAAACTATTCCAGCATCTGTGGAAGAAGCACGATTAAATCCACCTAAACCATCAATAATTCTGGCAACATTTTCATCAATTGGACTTTTAAGAAATAAGTATTCAATTCCATGAACCGAAAAAGTTGTACTGGAAGTTAAACCGCTTCCATCGGCTAGTTCTCGAACCGCATTAGCTATTTGATCTCGCTCTTGTGGCGCTAGATCAGGTTGGCCAAGGGTTGCATCTCCCGAACGAGCTAAATAATAATTAAGCGAAATTTCGCTGCCAGAGTTTCGTGGACGAAGCACCAAAGTCTTAGCGTTACTTTCGACAGCCAAAAATGGAGGAAGGACGACTTCTTTGCCCGCCTGCAATGGCGCGTCAGCACCTTTTGTGACAACCCATATAACTGATGAACCCGCATAGAGGATTGTTGCTACCAAAAGTAGTGCAGCCGAAATATGCCGAAAGTTGATATTTGTTGCGACCAATCGTTCACGCAATTTATCCAACATAATCACTGCTGCACAAATAGTAGTAACGGTCGTAATTGTTAAAAGCGTTCCTGAATAAATTCTGCTCGGCACTAACGTTCCATTGCCCGTTAACGCGATAGTGCTTAGCAATGTCGCTGCGATTAAGGTAATTAGACCTAATTCAGCAACGCCGCGTGCTCGAGTGGATGAAAAAAGCGAAATAGCTAGAACTAGCGAGAGTGGGCTTAGGACAGTCCAAGATAGCGATCCCGGTCCCCCAGGGTTTCCAAGCATGGCCAAATTTGGTCCGCCGCCTGGGATGAGAAAACCTGCGTCGATAAAGAATCTGCTTGGCTTCATAATTAATTCAAAGCTCCAAGGCGCACAAGCCAGAAGTGGCGCAATCGCCAGCACGATGCGGCGGTGCAATCGATTGTTAAACAATTCAATTTCTATACCTTGGTTACTGGCCAAGTAGTCTCGGAAAATTCCTACGAATGTCGCGACAACTAGAATCACAAAAACTATTGGTGAGAATGAGGCAAGAACCGCCGCCAAAAAGGCGATTGCAAAAACTCGCCTCCAAGTAAATTTCTCAATCTGCCAAAAGCCATCGATCGCAATTACCAACAGTGGCAGCAATATCAGGATTACTACCGTTGCAAGCCTGCCTGAATTTATTGCTGAGATTGCGACAGGTGAAATCGCATATAACAAGGCAGATGTAACTGTAATCCAACGGTTATCGGATAGTCGCTTTAGGAGCAGGTGGAAAGTTGTCGCCATAAGAATCGGCGCCAAGAAAAATAGTCCAGCGATAAATAGTTTTACGTTTCCAAGTACGGGAATGGTTGAAAACGCCAAAACCGCCAACCATGGCGGGGCGGCAGCGCTGGTTCCCATTCCAATTGAATGCCATCCGCTCAAGTAAATATCCCAGAGATCGCTCGCACCATTTGGTTGTTCAGCAAGTGCGCCTCCCGATATCGCACCTAAGCGATTGCGAGACCAAAAGAAGGTCAATAAAAGTAGGAATGTTGGTAATGCAACCAGCGGACGCTTAAAGAGGGTTAACCAACTTCTATTTGATACCGGACTTAATAGATCTTCTTCATCTAAGTTTTCGTCAAGAACAGACACGTCACGAACTTCAGTAATTTCTTCAGGGAAGAGTTGCGCACGAACCCATGCCCCAGTTCTGGAAAGTTCTTGTCGAATCTGTGACCATCGCGACGGAATAAATTTTAAAGCGATGCCGGCGGGTACTAATCTATTTTTGCGACGAACTTTGCGCGCTTGCACGAGTTCTGCAGGATGCAGAAATAATGTACCAACTGCGAGTATTTCATCGCTGGCATAGCCAGGTAACTTAGCGAAGAGAAAAGCGATTGCACGAAATATCGCTCCAGTAAGAAGTTGCAGAGTTAATAGTGGCAAACGCCACCAAGATGAATTTGCTAAGAGAACGTAAGCGGCATTACGACGGTCGAGAAGTAAAGGGCGATGTAGAAAGGCTTCGGCCACATCTACTGGACGACGTTCATTGGCAGAAGCTTCGGCGTGAAAAGCCACGGCACTTGATACAGCGATCGCCGCATACCCTGCCGAATACAAACGCCATCCAAAGTCAACATCATCACGGAACAAATCTAAATTTGGATCAAACCCACCAAGTTGTTCGAAAACATCTCTTCGAATTAACGCCCCAGCGGTACTCACTGCAAGAACTTCACGCACTCCGTCATGTTGGCCTTGGTCGTACTCTGCAGGTTCTAAACCCGTCCAACGATTACCGTTGGCAGCAATGCTTATTCCTACTTCTAATAAGTGCGTTCGATCGTGCCACCCAAGTAACTTAGGACCGGCCATTGCAACGTTTGGTTTGTTTTCAACTTCAGCGATTAGATTTTGTAGCGCATCTCGACTTACCGAAAGATCATCATGAATCAACCAGATCCATTCGCGTTGTGGATCAACGATTGTTGGAAGAGTTGAAACTGCGTGCGTGATTGCCTCACCAAATCCAGTGTCACGTGCCATCGGCAAAACTGGAATGCGCGCACCTTTAAGCATTTTCGCAGAACCATCTATTGAACCTGTATCAACTGCAATTGTCTGGTTTAGCGCAAGTGTTTGTGACGCAAGGGATGCAACAACTTCAGGTAACCAAATTGCACCGTCGTGAAGTACAAGAATCGCAGTGACGCGATGTGAACTCATAAGAGTTACGCTGGGCGGCGCTTCAAACGGCGACGCTCACGTTCGGAGAGTCCACCCCAGATTCCAAAACGCTCATCGTGTGCGAGCGCGTATTCCAAACATTCTTGGCGAACATCGCAAGAAAGGCAGACGCGCTTTGCTTCACGAGTTGAGCCACCCTTTTCAGGAAAGAATGCTTCTGGATCTGTCTGCGCACAAAGGGCGCGTTCTTGCCAGGAGAGTTCAACGTTCTCTCCGTTTGCTAATTTAATTGAAGGGCCAGCAGTAGGGGCTGTTGGATTGCCAGTAGGTGTAGCTTCTGGACGAATCGGCATCGACTAATCTCCTCAAGACCTTTGGTGGCAGCGCTCTCTGTGAACACCGCTTCTCTATAACGAATTACACGCGTGTAATCCCTTTAAGTCAAGTCCAAGAAAGGCTCAAAATCAGGAAAATGCGCCTGAAATCCTTAATTCAGAGATGATTTATCGACTTATTGGGTCGAAATTGGCAAATTCTCCGTTGGCGAAATGTATTTTCCAGATATTTCTGAGCCACTGGCGATTACCGAACTGTGCAAAATAAATGAATCGGTGATTGTGCAGTTATCGCCAACGACAACTCCATCCCCAAGTATCGAATTAGCGATGGCGCAATTGGCCCCGATCGAAGTGCCAGAACCAATTGAGCTTCCGCCCGTTATGCGAGAGCCGGCGGCGATATCTGTCCCCGCACCGGCCATGAAATCGCCCGCGACAAAATCGCGTGAACCTTTAAAGAGCGCCGCAGGTGTTCCAATATCTAGCCAATATGACTGCTCACGATATCCATAGACGGGACGGCCCGATTTAACTAATCGAGGGAAAGTTTCACGTTCAATGCTGACTACTTTTCCTTCGGGTATTGCAGATATAACTGTTGGACTAAATACATAACATCCCGCATTTATATCATTGGTGACTGGGTTATCCATTTTTTCCAAGAAATCTGTTACTCGCCCCGTTGCATCAGTGGGAACACAACCAAAAGCGCGCGCATCAGCAACTTCAATTAGGTGCAATGTGGCATCGGCACCGCGTTCTTTATGAAATGAAAGTTGTGCCGCGATATCGTGCTTACTTAAAACATCACCATTAAAAATTACAAATTCCTCGGAAGTGTCCGCAAAGTTAACCATCGCCGCTGCATTACGAATTGCACCGCCCGTGCCTAAAGGTTCTTTCTCTACGGCGTAAAGAAGTTTCATTCCC
>CAITKS010000084.1 GCA_903893085.1 uncultured Actinomycetes bacterium
TCATCATTGATATGAAATAGCGACGCTGGCGACCGGCTTGATCTCTGGTTAGGGAAGCAGGAGCACCTGTAATGTCATAGACATTTACAGGTTGTGACTTACCTTTTTTTCTGCCGAAAATAGAGGCCATGGCGCAAGACTATTGGGAGAAAAGCAGGCGCGCGAGCCGAAAGGGGAAGTTACGCATAGGTAGCAGGGTAAGTTTTGTCATATGTCAGATGAGAATTCTTCAGTCGCACTCGTCACCGGTGGAAATCGTGGAATCGGTTTAGCAATAGCGAAAGCGCTTGCTGATGCCGGCCATAAAGTTGTTGTGACTTATCGAAGTGGCCATGCTCCCGATGGTTTTCTTGCAGTGCAAATGGATGTGACATCTACCGAGAGCGTTGATGCAGCATTTGCGCAGATAGAAGAAAAATGGGGAACACCAGAAATTATTGTCGCAAATGCCGGCATAACAAAAGATGGTCTTGTAATGCGCATGAGTGATGCGGATTTTGAAGATGTTATAAATGCAAATTTAACAGGCGCCTTTCGAGTTGCCAGACGGGCAACAAAAGGTTTACTAAAGCTAAAGCGAGGCCGTTTAATTTTCATCGGTTCTGTCGTTGGGGGAGTCGGCGCTGCTGGTCAGGTTAACTACGCGGCAAGCAAATCTGCCTTGTTAGGGATGGCTCGTTCTTTCGCTCGCGAATTAGGATCACGTGGTATCACTGCAAATGTTATCGCGCCAGGTTTTGTCGAGACAGATATGACTTCATCTTTAGATGAAAAGCGCAGAGATGAGATAGCGAAGTCAGTTCCATTGGGAAGATTCTCTAGCGCGCAAGAGATTGCAGGCGTTGTAAAGTTTGTAGCTTCTCACGAGGCAAGTTATATAACTGGAGCTCTTATTCCAGTTGATGGTGGATTAGGAATGGGGCACTGACTATGGGGATATTACAAGGCAAGAATATTTTGGTAACCGGTGTACTAACCGATGGTTCGATCGCTTTTCATATCGCAAAGATTGCCCAAGAAGAAGGTGCGACGGTACTTCTCTCCTCTTATGGTCGCGTCATGAGTTTGACCACGCGAATTTCAGGACGACTTCCAAATCCCGCACCAGTTATCGAGCTCGATGTTACAAATCAGGAGCACTTAGATGCGCTGGCAGATCGCGTTAAAGAACATGTACCTCATCTAGACGGTGTTGTGCATTCCATTGGTTTCGCACCAGAGGCGGCCCTTGGTGGTAACTTCCTAAATACCGCCTGGGAAGATGTCGCAACAGCGGTTCATGTGTCTGCATATTCTTTAAAGTCTTTAACTATGGCAACACGTTCTTTATTTAACGGTGGTGGCTCTGTAGTTGGTTTGGACTTCGATGCCACGGTGGCTTGGCCAAAATATGACTGGATGGGCGTTGCTAAAGCGGCTTTGGAATCAACATCTAGATATCTGGCACGTGATTTAGGCGCCGAAAATATTCGCGTAAATCTTGTCGCAGCTGGTCCAATTCGCACCATGGCTGCGAAATCAATTCCTGGCTTTGATGAATTTGAGAAGGTGTGGAATGAGCGATCTCCGCTGGAATGGGATGTCACCAATCCGGTGCCCGCGGCGCAGGCCGTGGTTGCCCTGCTTTCTGACTGGTTTCCAAAAACTACCGCTGAAATCATCCACGTAGACGGCGGTTTGCACGCGATGGGTGCCTAAAGGTAAAGTATCTCTCAGACCAGTGGCAGTTCGAGCGCTACTGCAAGAGGAGCTCACCGCTCCCACCTTCTCGGCCCTAATAATTTACGAAAGTAAATTGGGAGCTGGCTGGTTTGTCGAAAGTTAACCGCCTCTCTGGCGAGTTTTGCTTTCCTTAGCGGTGCGCGATTTTTGCGATAGAACCGGCTACCTAAGTCAAACGACAGTAGCAAACCAACTAAGGAGCACAAATCACAACTGAACCGCGCATTAATGACCGTATCCGCACACCTCAAATTCGTCTCATCGGACATACCGGAGATCAAGTTGGAGTTGTAGATATCGACACAGCGCTACAGATGGCAGATGAAGTCGGTTTAGATCTCGTAGAGATCGCACCTGATGCCACTCCACCTGTATGCAAAATCATGGACTTCGGCAAGTACAAGTATGAAGTTGCCCAAAAAGCCCGTGAAGCTCGTCAGAACCAGACCCACATTGTGGTTAAGGAAGTGCGATTGACACCAAAGATTGAAAATCATGATTACGAAACTAAACGTAACGCAATCGTGAAATTCCTAAAGGGTGGCGACAAGGTAAAGATCACGATGAAGTTCCGCGGACGCGAACAAACTCGCCCCGAACTTGGTTTCAAACTTTTACAGCGTCTAGCAGATGATGTACAAGAAGTTGCTTTCGTTGAATTCGCCCCAAAGCAAGAGGGACGAAATATGACAATGGTGCTCGGTCCGACGAAGAAGAAAACTGAAGCGGTAGCAGAGCAGAAAGCAGCGCGAGCTGCAAAAGAAAAGGCTGCACTAGAGGCAGTAGAAGAAAAGTAATTTTTACTAAACGACGAAGTACAGGAGAGAAACAATGCCAAAGATGAAGACCCACAGTGGCGCGAAGAAGACTTTTCGCGTTACAGGATCAGGAAAGATCATGCACGAGCGTGCCGGCAAGCGCCACCTTTTGGAGCGCAAGTCATCTCGCGTCACTCGTCGTTTGAGTACTGAGCAGTCAGCAAAGCCAACCGTAACCATGACAGCCAAGCGCATGCTTGGTCTTAAGTAAGGAGTGTGAATTAAATGAGAGTAAAACGTGGAGTTCACGCTGCTAAGAAGCGCCGCACAACCCTAGAACGTGCCAGCGGATATCGCGGACAACGTTCGCGTCTTTTCACAAAGGCGAAAGAACAAGTTACGCACTCAATGGTCTATGCGTTCAATGACCGCAAAGATAAAAAAGGTGATTTCCGTCAGCTTTGGATTCAACGTATTAATGCCGCAGCACGCGAAAATGGCATGACATACAACCGTTTCATCCAAGGCCTTAAGGCTGCTGGAGTAGAAGTCGATCGTCGTGTTCTATCTGACATCGCAACTAATGATCCAGCAACATTTAAGACTCTTGTTGACGTTGCACGCAAAAATCTCGTAAGCGCTTAATTAACCAGATGATTGAGAGCCTTCACTCGCCGCATATTGCGCGGGTGAAGGCTCTTATCTCATCCCGAGGAAATAAAGAACGTGGCCAGCATGGCGAATTTATAGCTGAAGGCCTGCAATGTGCTCGTGAAGCCTTAGCCGCAACATCTGGCCCAAAGGTGAAAAATATTTACTTGACTGAAAGCGGCTTCTCCCGCTTGGAATCTGCAGGTTTAGATACCGCAGATATAGAAACGATTTTAGTAAGCGAACCAGTTATGGCTGCGATGTCTTCCACGATTACGCCGCAGGGAATTCTTAGCGTATGTGAAATTGGAATAAACGATTTTTCAGAGCTTAAACTCTCTGGCAAATCCAAATTGATTTATCTCCACGAGATTCAAGATCCGGGCAATGCCGGCACAATATTGCGAAGTGCCGATGCGATGGGGATTGATGCAGTTATCACTTCACCAGGTAGCGTCGATATGTATTCGCCAAAGGTAGTTCGAGCAACGGCTGGCTCACTCTGGCATGTACCGCTTTATTCGGGTGTCACCCTCGCAACTATTTCATCACAATTTCCAGCGTTGACGAAGTTAGCCCTTTCTGCAAATGGTGAAACAAGTCTTACTGAACTAAAAAATCTCGGCGATTGTTTAGCGATATTTGGTAATGAGGCACGTGGAATCGACACTCTTGTAGATGGAGATGTTACGAAGGTGAATATTCCAATGAAGGGAAATGCCGAAAGTCTCAATCTCTCCGCTGCGGCATCGATCGTCATGTTTTATCTAGCCGCTCTATAACCAAATATCCCGCATCTCGGAATGGTCACAGGTTAGAATTCCAGCATGAATCCGGCAGATGTTGACGCGTGGCTCAAGAGCGCTGATAAAGACTTCGCTGCAGCGACCGATCTGGATTCTCTAAAGATTGCCCGTCTTGCCCATTTGGGAGATAAAGCACCTATTTCTCTAGCAAGTCGTTCGCTAGGAACACTGCCGCCAGATGAAAAAGCATCTGCGGGAAAAATAATTGGAGAAGCTAAAGCTGCTATCTCGGCAGCGCTGCAAAAGGCTACGGATAAACTCGAAGCTGAGCGTGATGCCAAGGTCTTACTGGAAGAAGTTGTCGATATCACCTTGCCGGTAAAGCGATCTCATCGAGGTGGTTTACACCCTATTTCAATTATTAAAAATGAGATTAGTGATTTTTTCATTGAACAAGGTTATGCAGTTGAAGAAGGCCCTGAACTTGAATCAGGTTGGCTTAACTTCGATGCGCTAAATATTCCGCCAGATCACCCGGCTCGGACGATGCAGGATACGTTTTATATAGAACCTGTTGATTCAGGAATGGTCTTGCGCACCCAAACATCACCTGTGCAGATCCGTTCAATGTTGGAGCAAGAACCTCCGATCTACATGATCTGTCCAGGACGCACATTCAGAGCGGACGAGCTCGATGCAACGCACAGTCCGGTCTTTCATCAAGTTGAGGGATTGGTAGTTGATAAGGGCATAACCATGGCCCACTTAAAAGGAACTCTCGATAATTTTGCGCAAGCGATGTTTGGACCAGATGTGACCACACGTCTTCGACCATCATTCTTCCCGTTCACCGAGCCAAGTGCTGAAGTAGATATCTACTTCAATGGTCGTTGGATCGAATGGGGTGGATGTGGCATGGTCAATCCAAAAGTTCTCACAACATGCGGAATTGATACCGAGGTCTATAGCGGATTTGCTTTTGGTATGGGTCTTGAACGAACTCTAATGGTGCGCCACAACATCACAGATATGCACGACATTGTTGAAGGAGATCTGCGTTTTACTCGTCAATTCGGGGTTGGTCTGTAAATGCGCGCACCTCTGTCATGGCTAAAGGAATTTGTTGATATTCCTAAAACGATATCTGCAGATCAGATAAGCGATGCGTTAATTCGAGTTGGTTTTGAAGTTGAAGAGATAATCCAAGAAGGGGCAGGTCTAACTGGCCCACTTAAATTTGCCAAAGTCTTAACCATTGAAGAGATCACGGAATTTAAAAAGCCTATCCGTTTTGTAGGCTTGGATTGCGGAGAAAAAGAAACTCGTTACGTTATTTGCGGAGCAACCAATTTCAAGGTTGGCGACATTATTGTTGCCGCCCTGCCAGGCGCGGTTTTACCTGGAGATTTCCAAATTGCGGCGCGAGAAACTTACGGCAAAACCTCAAATGGAATGATCTGTTCTGCTCGCGAACTTGGCATTGGTGAAGATCATTCAGGAATCATGGTTTTTGCCGAAGGCGATGTTGAAATAGGCAGTGACGCAATCTCTGTTCTGGAAATTAACGATGTAATTTTTGATATCGCCGTTAACCCAGATCGCGGATACGCCCTCAGTATCCGAGGAATTGCTCGCGAAGTCGCTGGCGCTTTGAACCTAACTTTCACTGATCCAGTTGATGCGCTTCGCGAACTTAAGTTCGCGGATACCGGTAAAGGTGTGAGCGCGAAAATCGCAGACCAAGAGACTGCATCAGTCTTTTACTTAAGAACAATGTCGAATTTTGATCCTGCCGCGAGGGTTCCAATCTGGATGCGCAGACGAATTGAAAAAATGGGAATGCGTTCTATCTCCCTTGTCGTTGATATCACCAACTACGTGATGCTAGAACTTGGTCAGCCACTGCACGCCTTTGATAAATCTAAAATTTCGGGCGGCCTAACAATTAAGCGAGCTGGAAAGGCGCAGAAGTTCACCACGCTAGATGGTCAAGAGCGCAATCTAGATCCTGATGATTTGATGGTTTGCGATGACAAACAACCTCTTGCACTTGCCGGAACTATGGGCGGTTTATCTTCGGAGATCACCGAGACAACAACTGAAATCGCTCTGGAAGCGGTGCGTTTTGATCCTGTTTGCGTGGCTAAGAATTCTCGTCGCCATAAACTCTCGTCAGAAGCATCGCGCAGACTAGAACGAAGCGTAGATCCATCCTTAGCCGAATTTGCTTCAGCACGTTTCGTGCAACTACTTACTGCGCACAGCAGTGCTCAACATGTTGCAACGGTCGTAGACGGCGAACCAAAGTATGCACCTGTGATAACTATGGATCCTAAATTTATTCCTAACCTCCTGGGTTTTGATATTGCATGGTCAGAGATTGCGCGTAATTTACGCATCATCGGCTGTGATGTAGAAGAAAAAACTTTTAAGGTCGATCCACCATCGTGGCGTTCAGACCTGTTGACGGCATCTGATTTGGCAGAAGAAGTGGCCCGCATGATTGGCTACGACAAGATTCCTTCGATCTTGCCACCGCGACCAAAGCACGCCAGCCTCACACCGACTCAAAAACGCAGACGTGCCATCGCTAATATGTTGGCCAGCCGCGGATTAGCCGAAGTTCAAACTTTTCCATTTACGAACCAAGAGACTATTGATCAAATGGGGTTTGTTGGTGAACGTGCTTCTACCTACCGAATCGCAAATCCGATGTCAGAGGAAAACCCGCTTATGCGAGTTCACCTTGTTCCAGGTCTTATTGAAGTTGCCGCAAGGAATACCAGTCGCGGCGCAAAAGACTTTGCTATCTTTGAAATGGGTTCAATATTTAGAAGTGCGCAGAAGTTAACTCCGGCAATTTCGCCCGAATTACTAAAGCGCCCCGATGCCAAGACCATTGCTGCGATATATCAAAGCGTTCCGCCTCAGGCTTTCCATGTTGCTGGTCTCCTTGTCGGAAAATCAGAGAATGAAAATTGGCAGGGCAAGGCAGCGGCTTACACATGGCAAGATGCCATTGCATTCGCGCAAGAGATATTAGATCTCTGCAATCTTGAGTATTCAATTAAACGATCTGATTTTGCGCCCTGGCACCCGGGTCGTTGTGCTGAATTAATTGTTAATGGCAAAGCAGTTGCCCATGCTGGTGAAGTTCACCCTCGCATTTTGGCAAAGTACGGATTACCAGAGCGAAGCGCAGCATTTGCCGTTGGGCTCAGTGCCTTACCTGACTCAGAACTAGTTAAGCCAACTCGCGTCGGCACTATGCCAGCAGCGGTTCAAGATGTTGCGTTGATAGTCGACAGCAAGGTCAGCGCTCAAGATGTTGAAACAGCGTTACGTTCGGGTGCGGGCGAATTGCTTGAATCTATTTCGCTCTTTGATCGCTATGACAAGCTAGGCGATGGGAAAATATCATTGGCATTTACCCTAACTTTCCGTGCCGCAGACCGCACCTTAACTGGGGCCGAAGTCTCTGAGATGCGTAGCGCGGCGGTGGCTTCCGCGGAGAAGGCAACCGGAGCGGTCCTGCGTACTGGCTGAGGTTCTTACCCTGCATAAATATGCAGATAAGTGCATAATTATGCTATTCTAGACTTATGAAAATCGGAGTCATCGGAGCTAGCGGCTATGCCGGGGGAGAGCTTCTGCGTTTACTGGCGGGGCATCCAGAGTTCGAAGTATGTACCGTCACGGCACATTCAAACGCTGGCGAATTGATTACTTCGGTACATCCTCATTTGACTTCATACCTTGGCCAAGAGTTCAGCGAATTTAAGGCAAGTGATTTTGATTGTTGTGAGTTAATTTTCTTGGCACTTCCCCATGGCGAAAGCGCAAAAGTTATTGCTCAATTAAATGAGGAGGTCAAAATTGTTGATTTGGGAGCTGACTATCGTTTAGAGAGCCCTGAAAAGTGGGCGAAATATTACGGTGGTAACCACGCAGGTACATGGACGTATGGTGCGCCAGAACTTCCTGGAGCTCGCGATCTGATTAAAGGCGCTTCTCGAATTGCAAATCCTGGTTGTTATGCAACAGCAATCGCTCTGGCAACTGCGCCAGCTGCTGCTATCGCCGATTTATCGGATGTAGTTGTTGTGGCAGCTTCAGGAACTACAGGTGCTGGCCGCACAGCAAAGATTAATTTGATTGCAAGTGAAGTCATGGGATCACTAACTTCTTACAAATTCGGTGGAGCCCATCAACATACCCCCGAGATTGAAGAGTCCTTACAGCGCGCCACTGGTTCAAAGACCCTGGTCTCGTTCACACCAATACTTGCGCCGATGCCACGTGGAATCTTGGCGACAATTACGGTGAAGTTAAACTCTGGCGTCTCCACAGCGCAGGCACGCAAAGCCTATGAAAGCGCGTATAGCTCAGAACTGTTTATCACTTTATTGCCTGAAGGGGTTATGCCGAAAACTTCTTCAGTTACAGGTAGCAACATGGTTGCCATGCAGATAGCAGTTGATGAACATACCAACCGCCTAATTGTGAGCGTTGCGATTGATAACTTAGTAAAAGGCGCAGCTGGTCAAGCAATTCAGAACGCCAATCTAATCTGCGGCTTTGATGAAACGCTTGGATTAACACAGTCAGGGATAGGCGTATGAATCTGCCAAGTGGATTTAGCGCGGCTGCGGTAGCTGTTGGCCTTAAGAGTTCAGGTGCGCTGGATTTAACTTTAATAGTTAACAACGGGCCGCGCTTTGATGCGGCAGCCGTTTATACAACTAATCAAGTTGTTGCAGCCCCTGTTATCTGGAGCCGTCAGGTAACTAAAGAAAAGATTGTAAGAGCGGCCATATTAAATTCAGGTGGAGCCAACGCGTGCACAGGGCCGCAGGGCTTTGCGGACACGCACCACACAGCCGAACACGTTGGCTCAACGTTGAATATTTCATCCGGCGAAGTGGTTGTCTGCTCAACTGGACTAATCGGTGAGTTACTACCGATGCAGAAAATTATCGATGGGATATCACTCCTTTCAACTGAATTAAAAACCGATTCCTTGGAATCTGTGGCACGGGCAATTATGACGACAGATAGCGTTCCAAAAATCGCTACCCTCGAAATTAGCGGAGCATCTTTTGCGGGCGTAGCTAAAGGTGCCGGGATGCTAGCCCCTGCTCTGGCAACGATGTTATCTGTTGTCATGACTGATGCAATCTTGCCCGAAAACGCACAGGATATTTTTCAACGCGTAACCGACCGCACATACAATCGAATCGATTCTGATGGTTGTACATCGACAAATGACACTGTGCTTTTGATGGGTTCGGGAGCAAGTGGTGTAACACTTAGCGCCGTAGATTTTGAAGAATCGCTTATGAATATTTGTGGTTCATTAGCCGGCCAACTAATTGCCGATGCCGAAGGATCGACCAAGACAGTTGCGATAAACGTAACTGGCGCAGTTACCGAAAATGATGCTTTGGAAGTTGCACGTGCTTGTGCACGAAATAATTTGCTCAAGTGCGCGATATTCGGGGGAGATCCAAACTGGGGTCGTGTTCTGGCAGCTGTCGGAACATCCAGTGCGACTATGGACCCACTAAATATTGATGTGACCTTAAATGGAGTCCAAGTGGCCAAGGCCAGCGCACCTTTTGCTGACAGATCAACGGTGCGCTTTGACGATCGCCTAGTGATGATTGATATAAATTTAAATATGGGTTCCTCTCATGCTTCGGTTATGACAAATGATTTATCCCATGACTATGTTCATGAGAATTCTGCGTACGCAACATGATCGTCGTTAAGTTTGGTGGTCACGCTATGACCGATGAGCATGGTGGCTTCGCTACAGCGATCGCGGAAGCGTTAAAAAAAGGTGTACAGATTGTGATTGTTCATGGTGGTGGTCCACAAATTAGCGCGGCCCTTGAAGCCGCTGAAATTGAGTCGGAATTCATTGGTGGCTTCCGCGTCACCACTCCTGAAATCTTTGAAGTTGTTGAACAAGTTCTAGCCCACGAAGTCGGTCCGGCTATTGCAAATTCTCTTTTAAAGATTGGCGTGAACGCTGTTGCGATATCTGGAAGAACCAGCGAATCTTTGATTGCAGAGCCACTAAGGACATTGGTCGATGGAACTCCTGCAGACTTGGGGCTGGTCGGTGTCATCACCGCCGTTAATCCGCAAGCAATTCGTAACGCACTCAAGGGTGGTCAAGTGCCAGTGATCTCACCGATCGCAATCGATGAGAATTTTAAAGGCGGTCTCAATATAAATGCAGATATTGCAGCGGCAGCAATTGCAGGGGCGCTAGATGCTTCGGTACTAATAATCATGACCGATGTTGCAGGCATCTATCGCAATTGGCCAGATGTAGGATCTTTGATAAATGAGATAGATGTTGAAGAACTCTTTGAGATAAAAGGGTCGTTCACAGAAGGCATGGCTCCTAAGGTGCAAGCTTGCTTGGATGCAATCGCAGCGGGTGCGAAGGCAGTACGTATCATCGATGGCACTAATCCAAAAAACTTTGAAATGGCCCTTAACAACTCAGGTGGAACCTTGGTGAGAAAATGAGTCTAAAGAAGAATCAATTGACTAACTGGTCAGATGTTATGCAAAATAACTATGGCAAACCAAAGATAAATTTAGTGACCGGCAAAGGGCTGGTCGTCACCGATGCTAATGGTAAAAAGTATCTAGATTTCCTAAGTGGCATCGCAACAAATGTTCTCGGCCACGCACATCCGGCAATCGTCAGGGCTGTTTCAAAACAGATCGCGACCCTAGGCCATGTCAGTAATTTATATAGCCATCCAGCAGGGTTAGAACTTGCCAGGAAATTAATTGAGATGACGGGAGATCCAACAGCTCGCGTCTTCTTCTGCAATTCAGGGGCTGAAGCTAATGAGGCAGCGCTAAAGCTTTCACGAAAGACCGGAAAGTCTCGAATAGTTGCAACCAGCGGATCTTTCCACGGGCGAACATTGGGAGCGCTTTCACTCACGGGTCAGCCTGACAAGCGAAACCCTTTTAAGCCTCTTTTGAAAAATATTAAACATGTAACTTTTGGTGACATCACACAAATGCGAAAAGCAGTTAACGCAAAAACGGCGATGGTTATTGTTGAGCCAATAATGGGGGAGGCTGGCGTAATCGTTCCGCAATATGGATATTTAAAACAGTTGCGCGATATGTGTAATCAACATGGAGTCCTCTTGGTATTTGACTGCGTGCAAACGGGTATGGGAAGAACTGGTACCTGGTTTGGTTACGAGGACGAGAAGATTCGCCCTGACGTGATCACTCTTGCTAAGGGTCTCGGGGGAGGATTGCCCTTGGGGGCGATGATTTCCCTTGGAAGTAATGCACCGCAATTTTCTCCCGGTGATCACGGAAGTACTTTTGGTGGAAATCCTGTTGCCGCTGCCGCCGGACTTGCGGCTATAAACGTCATAGAGAAGAACCGGTTGATGACTTCAGCAAAAAGTTTTGAGAAGCGGCTGAAAATTAAGTTAGAGGCAGTGCGTGGAGTTACCACGGTACGTGGTCGCGGGCTCTTAATCGGAATTGGACTAGATGGTGACTACGCCAAGAAGTTAGCGGCGCTGTTATCAGATCGTGGAATCTTGGTGAACGCACCTAATGCAGACACGATACGTATTGCTCCGGCGCTAATAGTCACGAAAGTTCAGATTGATAAATTCATAACCGTATTCCAGAAATGTATGCAGGAGGTAGATCGTGGCTAAAGTACTTAACTCAACTTCAGTATCAGCACGTCGCGCTAAGGCGATATCACTGATCAAAGCTGGAGTCGTTCATTCGCAATCTGATCTTGTGAAGTTATTAAAGAAGGCTGGGTTTGCGGTGACGCAGGCAACGGCAAGCCGTGATCTAGAAGAAGTCGGTGCTGTGCGATCTCGTAATTCTGCAGGTGAATTGATTTATCAAATTGGAACGACCTCCGATGGGGCGATTTCGAAATCAATGCCACTACCTTCTGATTTGATTCTCTCAGTTGAACCTTCTGGAAATTTGGCGGTGGTTCGAACACCACCGGGTGGCGCACAGTTTCTAGCAAGCGCTCTCGATAATTCAGGAATTAAAAGTATCATCGGCACAATAGCTGGTGACGACACGGTCTTGGTGATTTCGAAGAAGTCCAACGGCGGAGCCGATTTAGCGAAAGAATTGCTCTCGTTCAGCAAGGTATCAAATAAATCCGCAAGCAAGGGAAGGGCTAGAAAATAATGGCGCTCTGGGGTGGAAGATTTTCCGATGCACCGGCCGATGCCGTTTTTGCGCTATCTCGCAGCGTTCACTTTGACTGGCGCCTAGCTCCCTATGATCTGCGTTCGTCTCTAGCCCACCTAAAAATTCTGCGCTCTAGCGGTTTACTCGAAGAAGATGTTTCCAAGAAAATCGAGAAGGCCCTTCGAGAGTTAATTACTGAAGTTGCTTCCGGAAAATTCGTTGCAATAGATAGCGATGAAGATGTGCACAGCGCCCTCGAGCGCGGTTTGAATGAAAAAATCGGGGCAACCGGTGGCTCACTTCGCGCCGGACGCTCTCGCAATGACCAGGTGGCAACAGATCTAAAACTCTTCGCGATTGATCACATGCTTGAGGTTGCAACTGCAATCACACAATTACAGAGCGCATTATTGGCCAAAGCAAGTGAATATGGCGATGCACCCGCTCCAGGATTTACGCACATGCAACATGCGCAGCCGATTCTCTTTGGTCATGAAATCGCAAAACACGTTCAATCATTCCAACGAGATTTAGAACGTATTCAAGATTGGTTGAATCGAACCAATGTGAGCCCGCTCGGCTCTGGTGCGTTATCTGGTTCGGGATTGGCGCTAGACCCAGCCGCAACTGCGCGCGATCTTGGATTCGCATCATCGTCGACAAACAGTATCGACGGGGTTTCAGATCGCGATTTTGTTGCCGAAGCGCTATTTGTCTTGTCTATGGTGGGCGTGCACCTTTCTCGCATCGGTGAGGAATGGTGTCTCTGGGCAACTACCGAATTTGGATGGGCGAAGGTAGCAGATGCATATTCAACTGGTTCATCCATAATGCCGCAGAAGAAAAATCCAGATATGGCAGAACTGGCACGAGGTAAGGCGGGACGTTTAATCGGAAATCTAACTGCAGTGCTGGCTATGTTGAAAGGTTTACCTTTCGCATATAACCGCGATCTGCAAGAGGATAAAGAACCACTCTTTGATTCAATCGATACTGTTTTGTTGGTTCTTCCTGCAGTCACAGGAATGGTTGCAACCACAGAATTTGATCGCGCCAAAATGCTAGCCGCGGCTCCTATGGGATTCTCATTAGCTACCGAGATAGCAGATTTCTTAGTTCGTTCACATATTCCATTTGCAGAAGCGCACGAGGCGGCTGGTGCATGCGTTGCGTTATGTGAGAAAAATGGAATTCAACTTGATCAATTAAGTGATGAGCAATTTAGATCTATCCACCCAGCGCTAACTGCGGATATACGTAAAGTGCTTACCGTTGAGGGAGCGATTGCCTCTCGTACATCAGTTGGTGCTACCGGGCCCGAAGCCTTTGCGGCGCAAATCAAGTCAGCAACGACAAATTTATCGAAGGTTTCCACGGTAATTGCCGATCAGCAGAAGCGTTTTTCCGAGATGATGGGTGCGTGAATACGTCGATGGCTACTTTATCTAGCGAGCTAATTGCCGATCTGAAATGGCGCGGACTCTTCTCGCAATCAACTGACGAGGCAGCTCTTATCGAAGCGCTAAAGAAGCCAGTGACTCTCTATATTGGTTTCGATCCAACGGCGCCCAGCCTGCATGTTGGCAACTTGGTGGTTCTGTTAGCGCTGCGCCGCTTCCAATTAGCGGGTCATATTCCGATCGCACTTGTCGGGGGAGCGACCGGACTTATCGGAGATCCGAGCGGCAAAAGTGAAGAACGCACCCTAAACACAACTGATGTAGTTGCAGCATGGGTAGAACGTATCCGCGGACAGGTATCGAAATTCCTTGATTTCAGCGCTAAACCAAATGCAGCAATCGTTGCCAATAACTTAGATTGGACTTCACCGCTTTCTGCAATCGAATTCTTGCGCGATATCGGTAAACATTTCAGTGTTAATCAGATGCTTGCTAAAGATTCAGTTTCATCACGTCTTGAAGCAGGCGGTATTTCTTATACAGAATTCTCGTATCAAGTTTTGCAGTCCTATGATTTTCTAGAGCTTTACCGTCGCCACAACTGCGTTTTGCAACTTGGCGGATCTGATCAATGGGGAAATATCGTTGCTGGATTAGATTTAATTCGCCGTGTTGAAAGCGGCAGCGGACATGCTTTAACTATCCCACTGCTAGCGAAAGCAGATGGTACTAAATTTGGTAAAACTGCGGGCGGTGCCATCTGGCTAGATCCTGCGATGACATCTCCATATGCATTCTTCCAATACTGGTTAAACACCGATGATAAAGATGTAATCAATTTCCTTAAGGTATTCTCATTTAAACCACGTGCTGAAATCGAAACACTTGAGAAAGCGCACAATGAAAATCCTGGTTTGCGCGAAGCCCATCGCGCACTCGCTCGCGAATTAACTTCCTTGGTCCACTCTGAAGATATTTGCAATCGTGTAGAGCTCGCAGCACGTGCACTATTTGGACAAGGCGAACTCTCTGAACTTGACGAATCAACTTTGGCATCAGCACTTGCTGAATTACCGCGAACAACTGTTAAAGCAGGGGAGCCAATTCCAACTTGGGTCGATTTATTGGCAGCCACAGGGGTCGTAGATTCGAAATCGGCTGCTCGTCGAATCGTTAAAGAGGGCGGCGCATATTTAAATAACGTCAAGATTTCTGGAGAAGATTTTGCTCCTGAAAAAAGTGACTTTTTATGCGGTAAATATGCTGTTTTGCGTAAAGGTAAACGCGATTTAGCTGCAGTTGAACTGATCTAAAAGCCACCCCTGCTAGCGTTTAGCCCCATATTTACGTATAAATATGCCTTTTTTGCGGTTTTTCGGCTATGACCAATCCCACTGACCATCGGGTTAGGCGGATTTGACCCCTGCTCCCCATCGGCCTATAGTTACGCTCCTTGCTGTGTAAACGGACGTTTTAGGCCGTACAGCATCTTCCAGATCTAGTACTTCCAAAGGCCGGTTTGACCGTGCCCGCGTGCATGGACTAGGTTTGGCGGTCTGCCCTGAAAATCGGCCAAAAGCCGTGAAGCAGTGCGCATCCGTACCTTGAGAACTCAACAGCGTGCCATAAGTCAATGCCAGAGAATGGTATTCATTGCCATTCTCTAAATAAATACTTCAATGAAGTATGTGTAAAACACTGTTTATTCAGTGCTTTGCAATACTCGTTGATTTCCTTTGGTAAAGACAAAATAAACGACAGTTTGTTTGTCTCGTAAGCCATGAA
>CAITKS010000085.1 GCA_903893085.1 uncultured Actinomycetes bacterium
GCCATTTCAAAGGTCGGTTATCCATCGCACTTGGAAGTCGGAAACCATGTTCCACCAATGTTCGCTTGCGCGATGCGTCGCCTTCAAACATCGCACCGATTTGCGGAACGGTGACGTGGCTTTCATCAATGACCAGCAAGAAATCTTCTGGAAAATAATCAAGCAAGCAGTTCGGTGGTGAACCTGGACCACGACCATCTAGGTGCCTGGAATAGTTTTCGATGCCAGAACAAAATCCCAGTTGTTCCATCATCTCTAGATCAAAAGTGGTGCGCATTCTCAACCGTTGAGCTTCAAGTAACTTCCCTTGCTTTTCAAATATGTTCAATTGAATTTGTAGCTCATCTTGAATCTCGCCCATGGCGCGTTTCATAGTTTCAGGGCCAGCGGCATAGTGAGTGGCTGGAAAGATGTAAATCTCAGTCTCATCTCGCAAGATTTCACCAGTAAGCGGATGCAAGGTCATAATCTTTTCGATCTCATCACCGAACATCTCGATGCGAATCGCCAACTCTTCATACATAGGGATGATTTCAATTGTGTCGCCCCGCACACGGAATGTGCCGCGTTCGAAGGCCATATCGTTACGTTGATATTGCACATCAACGAAGCGACGCAAAAGATGGTTTCGTTCAATCTCATCGCCGACCTTCAATCGGATCATGCGATCGATATATTCCTGAGGCGTACCAAGTCCATAGATACATGAGACAGTGGCGACCACGATTACATCGCGTCTAGTCAGTAGAGAGTTAGTGGCTGAGTGGCGCAACCGTTCTACTTCATCGTTAACACTGGAATCCTTCTCGATAAATGTATCTGTCTGCGGAACATAGGCTTCTGGTTGGTAATAGTCGTAATATGAAACAAAGTATTCAACGGCATTGTTCGGCATTAATTCGCGAAATTCATTGGCTAACTGGGCGGCGAGTGTTTTATTGGGGGCCAGAACCAGAGTTGGACGTTGCAGACGTTCGATAAGCCACGCAGTAGTTGCCGATTTTCCAGTACCCGTCGCGCCTAAGAGCACAATGTCCTGTTCGCCCGCGTTTATTCTCTTAACAATTTCTTCAATTGCTTGAGGCTGATCTCCTGCAGGCACATAATCACTAATGACCTGAAAGGGTTCAACCTTTCGTTGCAGGTCAGAGATCGGGCGCATTTTCCTAGCCTACTTTGCTTGCCTCTGTAAGTCCTCCCAGAGGTTTTCGACCTTACGCAGTAAAGCATCCTCATCACCATCATTTGTGATGATTTCATCGGCTATTTCCTCACGTTGTTCGCGGGTGGCCTGAGCGGCGATGCGTCGCTCAATCTCAGAGATAAACATGCCACGTTTGCGAAGACGTTCTTTGCGAACCTCAAGATCTGATTCGACGGTAATTATGTGATCGAAATTTGTCGCAGCGTTACTTTCTACCAATAGTGGAATTTCATAAATTAAAATTTCATCTGCTGCCAGATCTGCCACAACTTCATTAAACAGTTCGCGCACTCTTGGATGAATAATCAATTCTAAATCAGCTCTTGCCGATGCATCTGCGAAAACGATCTCTGCCAGAGCCTTACGATCAATATCTCCATCTCGCAAAACTGATTCCCCGAAACGTAGCAAGACCTCATCAAAGCCTGCACTACCGCGTTCAATCGCAAGACGTGATAACTGATCGGCATCCACCACTCGGGCACCAAGTTCCGAGAAATATTGGGCAACCAGAGATTTCCCGGCCCCTATTCCGCCAGTCAAAGCAACGATCAACATGCCCGCAACTCTACCGTCGCACCGTTATCTTTCGGCATAAGAAAAGGGCCCATCCGAAGATGAGCCCCTCTCTTATTTTCTAATTATTCAGCAGCGACTTCAACTACTTCGCTTACTTCAGGTGCAGCAGCGTCAGCAGCCTTGGCTTCAGCTTTCTGCTTCTTATGTGCAAGGAAACGAGTTTGTGCTTCCTGATATTGACGTTCCCATTCTTCGCGTTGTGAATCAAAGCCTGGCTTCCATTCCTGAGTATCAGGATCGAAACCTTCTGGGTAGATGAAGTTGCCTGCAGCATCGTAACGAGCAGCCATTCCGTACTGAGTTGGATCGAATGCTTCAATCTCAACTTCATGTCCTTCATTAGCTTGCTTGAGTGAAAGTGAGATACGACGACGCTCAAGGTCGATATCGATGATCTTTACAAATAGTTCATCATCAACGGCTACAACCTGCTCAGGAATTTCAACGTGGCGTTCTGCCAACTCTGAAATGTGAACTAAGCCTTCGATGCCTTCGTGTACGCGAATAAATGCGCCGAATGGAACCAACTTAGTTACTACACCCGGAACAACCTGATTAATTGTGTGGGTGCGAGCAAATGCTTGCCATGGATCTTCTTGAGTTGCCTTAAGAGAAAGTGAAACACGCTCGCGCTCAAAATCTACTTCGAGAACTTCTACGGTTACTTCATCTCCAACTTCAACAACTTCACCTGGGTGATCAATATGCTTCCAAGAAAGCTCTGAAACGTGAACCAAACCATCAACGCCACCAAGGTCAACGAATGCACCAAAATTAACGATAGATGAGATTACGCCAGTACGAACTTGACCCTTTTGGAGCTGGTTCAAGAATGTTGTGCGAGATTCTGATTGTGTCTGCTCAAGGAATGCGCGACGTGAAAGAACAACGTTATTGCGATTCTTATCAAGTTCGATGATGCGAGCCTCAACTTCCTTACCAATGTAAGGAGTTAGATCGCGTACACGACGCATTTCAACGAGTGATGCTGGCAAGAAGCCACGAAGACCGATATCAACGATCAAACCACCCTTAACAACTTCAATAACAGTTCCGACGACAACTTCGTCGCGCTCTTTCTTGCCTTCGATATCTCCCCAGGCGCGTTCGTATTGTGCGCGCTTCTTAGAAAGAATTGTGCGTCCTTCTTTATCTTCTTTTTGCAGTACGAGCGCCTCAATGCGATCGCCCACCTTAACAATGTCATTTGGATCTGCATCGTGTCGGATTGAGAGTTCGCGGGAAGGGATTACGCCCTCAGTTTTGTACCCAATATCAAGAAGTACTTCTTCGCGATCTACTTGTACGACAGTGCCTTCGACGAGGTCTCCGTCATTGAAATTTCTGATTGTTCCTTCGATTGCTGCAAGAAAATCTGCGGCCGATCCGATGTCGTTAACTGCTACGACTGGTGATGATGTGCTCAAGTTGCTCCGTAGGGATAGAAAGTAATAGGACTCCAGAACCATTCTGGTGAACGGGCGTAAGCGTACGGTTTGGGTCTCGTTAAGGGCAAATCCTGATAAATCTAGGCGTAAACTCCCGAGAATGAACCGCTATCGGGAATTGTTTTCATTTCCGCAAGTTATCTCACTTGGTATAGCAGCCTTTCCTGCCCGAGTCGCCTATTCAATGATCGGTCTCGGTATTTTCTTTAAGGCAGAACAGAGCACGGGTTCCTTTGCCATCGCCGGATTTGCTATCGGTTTAAATTCTTTGGCTGGATCAGCAACTGCTGGAATTAGAGGATCGGTTATGGATCGTTGGGGACAAAAGTGGCCCCTGCGAATTCTTGTTCCAGGTTACACAATTTTAATTCTGACACTTAATCAAATGGAGACTGCGCACTCCATTCTTATCACAGCATTTATTCTCGGTATTACTGCTCCCCCAATCAATCTATCGGTAAGGCCGCTGTGGAAAGACATTGTTCCTCCTACCTATTTAAGAACGGCATACGCGTTTGACTCCGCAATGATGAGTTCAACATCGGTTATTGGTCCCGTGATTGTTACCTCTCTAGCTCTATCTTCTCGCCCTCATCTAGCGCTAGATGTTGTTGCCGCGCTGATGCTCGCCGGAGGAATTGCACTTGCGTTGACATCCGTATCGCAAAATTGGATCCCCGAGAAGAAGGTCAAGGGTCAGGAAAAGCTAATAAAGAATCGTGCAATACAAATCCGGATGTTTGAAGGTTGTTTCATTGGATTTGGCTGGGGAGTATTTGATGTTGCAGTTCCTGCATTTGCAACACAGGAGAACGTTCCCAACCGTGTCGCTTGGATATTCGCCGCATTTGGCGTTGCCACCGTAATCGGTGGATTGCTTGCTGGTTTAGTTTCCAAGAAATTAGCTCCACTATCTGCGCTACGTCGTGCCTATCTTCTCTGGGCAATCGCTTGTTTTCCAATCGCATTTACTTATCCAGATTGGACTATGGCTGTCGTCGGAGCATCCATTGGCTTTCTTGGCGGGGCAGTTCAAGTCTTTTACTTTGAAGTTCTTGAAGCTGTTCGCCCTAAAGGTTCGCAGACATCTTCACTCGGTTGGATCTGGAGCGTTGAAGGAACTTTCATGGCGTTAGGCGCTGCAGTTGGTGGAGTTGTCTCAGAACATATTTCACCGCGCTTTGGTCTAGCCATGCTTCCGGTCATGATTCTTATCGGATACATAATTCTTTCTATTGGTAGGGGTCGACTCTCTGCGGCAAATGACCTACCTACTGCAGAAGAAGATTTAGCTGCGATGGCTCAAAATTTACCAACAACAAAATAGGAATAAGCCTAAATATTCTTAATGCGCAGCTTCATTCCAACTCTTACCAATTCCAACGCTGACATCTAACGGTGCCTTTAGCGGATAGGCAGATCCCATTTCGCGCCGAACTAATTGGGTAAGTGTATCTTCTTCACCCGCACTGACTTCTAGAATCAATTCATCATGTACTTGCAGTAACAGTCGCGATTTAAAGCCCTCTTTGACGAGCGCACGCTGCACATTAAGCATCGCTTGCTTAATAATGTCTGCCGCCGAGCCTTGGATAGGTGCATTTAGCGCCATACGTTCGGCGATCTCGCGCCTTTGCCGATTATCGTGAAGTAGATCTGGCAAGTAACGACGTCGCCCCATAACTGTTTCGGTATAACCAACTTTGCGTGCCTGCTCGACAACGCTGCTTAGATAGTCACGAATTCCCCCGAAGCGTTGGAAATATCTATCCATTAAATCTTGCGCTGCAGGCGGAGAAAGATCTAACTGCGCAGCCAGACCATAAGAACTTAACCCATATGCCAAGCCATATGACATCGCTTTAATCTGCCGACGCATCTCAGAATCCACTTCGCCAGCTTTTACACCGAAGACAAGACCAGCAACCGTTGCGTGAAGATCTTCTCCGGTTTCAAAGGCGGCAAGTAAACCCGCATCGCTTGAAAGATGGGCCATGATGCGCATTTCTATTTGGCTGTAATCGGCAGTTAGCAGAGAAGCAAAACCTGCACCTGCAATGAAAGTACTGCGAATACTGCGACCTTCTTCTGTACGAACTGGAATATTTTGTAAGTTAGGACCTACTGAAGAGAGGCGTCCAGTTGCGGCCACGGTCTGTGCAAAGTGGGTCCGAATTCGTCCATCAGAACCTATCTCAGTGATTAAACCTTCCACCGTCGTCCCAAGTTTCTTCGTTTCGCGAATGCGCAATAACGATTCAAGCAATGGATGTTTCGTCTTTTCAAAGAGCCAATTAAGGGCTTCGGCATCTGTTGTAAATCCGGTCTTAATCTTCTTGGTTTTAGGCAGATTTAACTCTTCGAAGAGAACTACTTGAAGTTGCTTGGGTGATGCAACATTAAATTCATGGCCAGCTGAGGCATGTGCCGCTTTCGTTTCACGTGCAACTTCGCCTTCAAAGAATGTGGCTAACTTTTCTAACTCTTTCCGATCAACTGCGATCCCACGATTTTCCATAATCGCAAGCAGCGCTGCGATAGGCAACTCAAGATCAATGAACAGTTCATATACTCCACGATCTTTCATTTCAGTTTCCAGAGACTTGCGAAGCGTGAATAGCGCTGCAGCGCTAGATAAAAGTGCTTGTTCCGGTGAAGACGAATCAATCACTGCACCGTCTCCCC
>CAITKS010000086.1 GCA_903893085.1 uncultured Actinomycetes bacterium
AACCTTCATTAAGTAAGATCGGTAAACTTCGTAAGTGAATGATTTCCTAGTAGTTCTAGACTTTCTTTCCACCTTCGCTTTTGCACTCGTGGGTGCTCGTCTTGCCGCAAGCCGCTTTATGGATTATGGCGGCATCCTTTTTGTAGCATCGGTTGCAGCGCTCACAGGTGGAACATTTCGTAATTTAGTTCTTGATATTCCTTTAACTTGGATTGAAAAGCCTTATTTATTAGGTGCCGTCCTGTTGGCTGTCGTGCTAACCATTGTTTTCAAGTGGTCCAATGAAGTTGGAAGTTTTGTACTCTTCATGGATTCCATCGGCCTCAGTGTTTCAACTGTGGCCGGAACTGCACTGGCTTTGGATTTAAATCTGGATCCGATTCCGGCGATTTTGCTTGGACTCTTAAGTGCCGTACTCGGTGGCTTAACCCGAGACTTACTCGCGCAAGTTCCACCAATTCTGCTTCATCGTGAAACTAATGGCACCGCCTCATTTATCGGAGCAAGCGCGTTTGTTGTTGCGATTGAAGTTGGGGCCAATCAAGAGCTAGCTTCGGCTATCGGCTTCGTACTAGCAATAGGTATCCGATTGATTTCCATTAAGCAGAACTGGAACCTGCCTAAAATCAAAGGTTAGTCTCTGGGTTTATTCAGGCTCACCTTGTATTCTCAACACATGGCTAAGCGCACACTCTCAACCTTGTTAGTTGTTGCTCTTTTTGTTGCGCCATTTACTTATGCCAGTGCAGCCACCGCAAAAGCCGGAGCCACGTGTACAAAGCTAAAAGCCACATCAGTCGTTAAGGGCAAAAAATTCACCTGCATTAAAAGTGGCAAGAAATTAGTCTGGGATAAAGGCGTATCGGTTAAGCCTCCTGTTGATCCAGTATCGAAATCACCAATAGTCGAACCAGTCACACCCCAATTGCCAGTTGAAACTGATGCTCGTAAAGCTTTTGACGCCATAACAACAATTGCTAAATCGACGACAATCAAGCCGATCGATATTAGATCTGTAGCTTCACCTGAAGTTAGCACTTCTTCAGTTGCTGAAATTGAAAACCGTTATTCATTCGTTGCAAATTTCTTTGATGCCCAATTGCCAGCTAGCACGCCAGTCACTCTTGTGATTTCAACAAATGCGGAGATTGAATGGGCTGGATCTCAGCTTTCTAAGTTGAGTGGGAATTCATTTGCCGAATGGCTCAACTTTTTCTTAAGCCCTTCACTTAATAATCCTTGCGGACCTTATTACAGCGCCGGGTCAAATGGTAAAACTCTGGATAAGCGAATTCTTAATAATTACAGTTTATTTGGAAAGTCCTGTGCAACTCAATTGCCAGCAGATGAGAACTTCAAGACAACGATTGAACATGAGTGGGTTCATAATGTTCAAAATGAAGAGTCTTATAAACCAAATCAGTTAGAACAAAATTTGCCTTGCTGGTTTAAAGAGGGTCAAGCGGTTTTTTACGGAAGCGTGCTTGGTTACCGAAATGATTACAGCGGATACTTAAAAGTTCGAGACTGGAATATGAAAAATGGTAAATATAGAAATCCCCAAGATCGCACAGACATATTTCAAACTTTGCAAAAGTTAGATGAGAGTTACAACGGTTTTACTTGTGGTACTGATGGTGGATATTCCATCGGTTCAATCGCAGTTGAAAGAATGGTTTTATTAAAAGGTCACGCTGGCATTCTGGCCTTTATGCAGGAACTAAAGAATCAAACTTATTGGCAAGAAGCATTCGAAGTTGTCTATGGCATAGATGGCGATCAGTGGCTGGTCGAGGTTGGTAAAGAAATCAAGAAGGAATATTCTGATGCTGGCCTAAGTATTTTGCCTCCAGCCACAGTAGTTCCAGTTTGTCCATCACCAAGTGATTCAGATCAAACAGCCATAAAACGTAATCGAGCAAATGCTCTTCTTGGAATGAGTGAATCTAAAGCGGAAGAATGCGCCAAATCACTTAATTGGAGCTATCGAATTGGGCAGCGCGATAACGAGATGTTTGCATTAACTAGGGACTACCGGCTTGATCGAGTGACTGTTATCGTGATGTTAGGAATTGTTACTAGAGTGGATGTTGGTTAGTCGCTGAAGCAATTCGAAATTCTGCTGTATTCATCTAGCTGTTTACCTTCTAAGTGTCAGAACTGAATTTGTTACGTCCGATCAAGGTAATGGCGAGCGTAAAGAGAGTTGCAATTGCTGATGCCAGCGGAAATCTAGTTTCGTTCGCACGAACCGAGCACGCGTCGATGGCTGCGATCGAATCAGTTGCTGCCAAAGCACGTACTGCTATTTGGTTTGGTCGCCCAACAGCAAAGACAGTTGAAGCTGCCGAGAAGCGACCAGTTGTTTATTCAAGCATCATGGGCACTAGCGCTAATAAGTTGGTTCTTTCGATGGGCGGAGAACTGCTCTACTTAAATGGTGAAATTGTTGGTGCAGTTGGATCAGCTGGTGCATCAGGGGCTGAAGATATTCAAGTTTCGCAGAGATGTGTAGAAATCTGGAACTCATTACATAGCTAATCCTTCTATTTGTAGGAAAACATCATTAGCATAGGGGCATGAAGGTTCGCGCTCAGGTCTCAATATTTGTATTGATCGCCGCCACTTTAGCGCTGCCTGTTAGCGCTGTAGGTGCAATCAAATCAGGGGATA
>CAITKS010000087.1 GCA_903893085.1 uncultured Actinomycetes bacterium
CTGTCACACCATCTATTACAACCCAACCTGGATCGGTGAGCATCACATCCGGAAACACCACCAGCTTTAGCGTTGTCACAACGCGCACCGATGGCGGAACGCTTAGCTATCAGTGGCAGGTTGCAGCCAATGATTCGGCGTCTTTTGGAGATATTGATGAACCAACCGCAGGTAATGGTTCCGTCAGTACCTCAAATACCGGTTCGACATACGTAACCCCAACGCTTACTTTCGCAAATGACAGTGGCAAGGTGTATCGCGTCAAGGTATATAACACCAAGAACGGCGCAACCTCTGCGGCTGTGACTTCAAATTGGGCAAGAGGTGTCGTCGCTGCCATCAAGTTAACGAAACCATCGGCGCCAAGTGGTTCTGCCATCGAAGGTTCGGCAACTTCGGCAACTATCACTTATTCACCAGTATCAAATGCCAGCATTTATGCAATCCGAGTATTCAGGGCATCGGATGGTCTCGAAACCTACTCAGGTAATAACACTTACAGTTCTGGAACTGTAGTAGTCACTGGACTTGCCGGAGGTACTGCGTACTATGCGACAGTAACCGCAAATGGTTCTGGAAACTACAGCACATCAGATCAGTCAAATGCCTCTTCATCATTTACAACTAAGAGTGTCTTGAGCACACCAACACTTAGTGGTAGCGCAACTACAGGTACTTTGAAATCTATTCAACTTACTTGGGGATCTGCGACAGCCAACGCTTCTAGCTACTCAATTAGAATTTACAACTCAGCCGGTACTTCACTTCTTGAAAGCATCACAGTCTCGAGCGCTGCAACAACCAGTCAGACCGTTTCGACAAGTGAGTTTGCAAGTCTTGCTGATGGTACTGGCTATAAGTTTGCAATAGTTGCAATCGGTGCTGGTGCTTATCTCAATTCATCTGAATCAGAGAAAATTAGCGTTACGACGAATTCACCTGCTGGTTCAATATCGATTTCTTCCCAGCCACAAGCCGCTTCAAGAACTGCACTACAGACTGCCACCTTTGCCGTAAGCGCAACAGGTGATGGCACCCTTTCTTATCAATGGGAAACTTCATCAGATACTGGAATCACATGGACTAACGTCTCAGGTGGATCTGGCGCAACAACTCGTTCCTACACGACTGCGTCCCTAGATAGAAGTTCCAACGGACACCGTTTCAGGGTTCTTGTAACTAACACGAAGAATGGTTCAACATCTTTAAGTTATTCAGACGACGTTCCACTTTCAGTGGCCTTTGCAAATCAATCACCTTTGGTGATCGCTACCCTAGAAGGCCGCACTGAACTGCCACTTACCTTGCGTGCAAGCGGGGGATCATCGGGTGAAACTATTCGTTACTCAACCAATACATCAGGTTGCTCAATTGATGGCACAACGCTGACAAGAACAACCGCCGGCACATGTGTGATTCAGGCACTAAGACCAGGCAATGCAACGGTGTATAACGACGTAATTTCGCTAACAAGCTCAATTAGGTTCTTGCTTGGCGATGGAAATGTGGATGTTATTTTCGAAAATGAAGATCTCGAATTTGAATACCAATCAAGCGTGCGTGTCACCGTAGCCGTTGTTGAGGCAGGAAAAGTGCAGTTCTTCCAAGATGGACGTCCTATTCCGGGCTGTACAGCGATAAAGGCAACGCCTTCTGCGCCCGGAGTTTGTATTTGGAAACCATCTGCATTTGGTTTCCCAAGAATTACGGCAACCCTTACGCCAAATAACACTGCGAACCCTGCTAGAAGTTCAGCGGTATTCGCAGTGCGTGTGTATCCAAGAGCCTAAGCGCTAAAAGTTCGGGTTTAGCGCGATCTAATTTATATAGAATCAGTGCTTTCTAAGGTAAACGCTTTAATCAATCTAGGGTTTAGAAAACCTACTAGAGAAGATTCGCTACCTCTTGAAAATGGGTTAAAGGTGATTGAAACTGAGTTATTCTCTGGTGAAAGACCCCAATATGTATATGGTGCACTTAAGTCCCAATCCACAACTCCAGGAGAACTCTCTGGCAACGGGGCTATTGGATCGAGCCCAGAAATCGCCTGAACATTTATCGCAGCCGGATTTCCACCAACAATGGTGAACATATTTGTGAGATTACCGTTCACATCGACAGATCCATCCTCACCAAGAAACTTATTGAAACGAATTCTCACAGAAGTGTAAACAGTGGATGCGTCTCTGCTAAGGGCCAGTTCATCCCCATCATTATCTCTTGCGGTAATAATGAAATCTTTTCCAGCACAGTTTGATGAAATATCTGAAATTTGAATTTCATTTAAAGTGATTGCTGGGTCGGCTCTATTTTCCAAACTGTTAAATGGCAAAAAAGTAACAGCGTTGTCACATGCTGGCGTTAAGGTCAGACCTAAGCCAAGTTCTTTATTTCCCCCATTAGCACC
>CAITKS010000088.1 GCA_903893085.1 uncultured Actinomycetes bacterium
GTTTTAGCTAAGGCCGAATCACTTGCCGCCGATTTCTGGGGCGCAGATTTTGCACGCTTTTCAACCGGTGGTTCTACTCACGCAAACCAAGCAGTAATCCTGGCGCTGGGCAAACCTGGCGACAAAGTTGCGCTGAGCCGCACCGCACATCGTTCTGTACTAAGTGCACTTGTTTTAGCAGGCCTTGAACCAATTTGGTTATCACCTGAAATCGATACACTCACCGGCGTCCCGATGGGTATCACCTTGGCAGAGTTCGAACGCGTACTTAATCAAAAACCAATTGCGTTATTGCTCACCGAACCTGGATATTTGGGAACTATCTCTGACATCGCACCGCTTATTAAATGCGCCCATGCAAATTCGATTCCTGTAATCGTTGATGCCGCTTGGGGCGGACATTTCGGTTTTCATGACACATATCCAAAACATGTGATGCAACTTGGCGCAGATGCCCTAATTACCAGCGTTCATAAAGCTTTACCGGGATACAGCGCTTCCGCACTTTTATTGGCCCGCACCAATTTACTTAGCGCCGATCGACTTGAGCAAAGTTTTGAAACTACGCATACAACCTCACCTGCAGGTGCTCCATTGGCATCAATCGATGCGGTTCGTGCACTTTTGCAGACTCGCGGTGAAGAACTTCTGGGTGCTCTGTTAAGTAACGTCAATGAATTCAAGTTGGCGGTACAGGCCAATTTTGATCTACCAATATTCCTTAACACCAGCGATTTCCCGATCGGACGCTTTGATCCAGCAAAGATCGTTTTGCGCGCAAATCAATTAGGGGCTTCTGGCGTAGATGTGGAACGTGCGTTAATCGAACGCGGAATCCGAGTCGAAATGGCAGATCGCGACACCATCGTATTTCTGGCAACACTTTCTGACACAGTTGCCGATTTCCAAAAGTTAGCAATGGTTCTTGTTCAGATTCTAAAGTCTCTTCAAGGCACGCCACGTCCAAGTGCAACCGCACTTAGTTGGTCGGTCATCCCACAAGTGAAAATCTCGATGCGCGAGGCTTACTTTGCTGATACTGAATTAGTCACGGCAAGTGAAGCCATCGGTCGAATCTCTGCAGATTTAATTGCGCCCTATCCCCCAGGCGTTGCTGTTGTCGCACCAGGAGAATTATTGACCGAACAAATTGTTAGCGGGTTAGTCGCATCTCAGAAAGCGGGAGTTCGTATCGCATATGCAACAGATCCAACACTTTCTAGCTTTAGAGTCGTTAGCCCTCGTTAGCAAATTTCTTTAGCGCATCGCCAGAGAGTCTGAAAACAGTCCATTCATCCATCGCTACTGCCCCAAGTGATTTATAGAACTCAATCGATGGCTCATTCCAATCTAGAACCCACCATTGGAATCGCTCATATTCACGCTCGATACAAAGTTGTGCCAAGGTTTTCATAAAACCCTTGCCAATTCCGTGTCCGCGATATTCGGGTTGGACAAATAAATCTTCCAAATAAATTCCAGGTTTACCTATCCAAGTTGAATAATTTAAGAACCAAAGTGCGATTCCCACGATCTTGCCATCGACTTCGGCAACGTGGCAAAACGCAACAGGATTATCGTTAAACAAAGAGCCGTTAATCTGGTCTGGCGTTGCAACCATCTCATCTGGCGCTTTTTCATAGACTGCTAATTCAAAGATCAGGCGGTGTATATCTGCAGCATCTTGCGGCTGCGCGATTCGAATCTGCATTAGTTGAGTTTAGGGCAAAGAAAAACGGCCAGGTTTCCCTGGCCGTTTTCCTCTCGTAGTTCGTTAAGAATTAACCGATTTTTGCTGCTAGAGCCTGAGCCTTCTTCAAGAAGTCTCCGTCTAGTTGTGTGAAGTCCAATGGACCTCCAGCAGTTGTTGCGCACTTAGGACTCAACAAGAAATCAACAAGTGACTTTACAGCCGCTGCGCGAGTCTTGTCTGCGTATGCAGTGTCAACCAACATGTAAGAAACGATGCCTAGTGTGTAAGCACCCTTTTCCTTTGTTGCGTAATCAAATGTAACGATTCCGTTTGCATCGATTGATGCCTGTGAGAGGAATGCTGCAGTTGATGAAGATGTAGGTGTTACAGCGTTCTTAGCTGGGTTAATTACATCAGCGATCTTTAGCTTATTCGCTTTTGCGTAGCTAGTTTCTGCATATGTAATTGAGTAAGGAGTCTTTGCAGCAAGTTGCGCAACACCAGTAGATGAAGACGCGCTAACCATGCGGCCTAGGTTCGTAGGTGAGTTCAAGTCACCTGGGAAAGAAGTTGCGAATGTGCTGCTCTTTGGCTTTGTCCAAACAGATGGAGCTGAACCAGCTAGGTAGCCTGTGAAGTTTTCAGATGTACCTGAAGACTCAAAGCGATAGATAACCTTGATTGGCTTGTTTGGCAATGTGTAGCGAGTAGTTGTTGGGATTGTCTTTGCGATAATTGGATCGCCCTTTGAATCCTTGACGATTGCGCCATTCTTTGTCTTGTAAACAATCTTGTCGTATGAACGGTTGTTATCAGCAACGATCGCTGGATCGTCCCAACGTGTGATTGTTCCGGCGAAGATGCCAGCAATTGTTGTTGCAGAAAGTGCAAGATTTGTACGTGAAGGCAAGTTGTGCAAGATTCCGATTGGTGCAGCAACTGCTGGTACGTGAATTAGTGATGCACGCTTTGTAGATGCTGTGTAAGCAGCATCAGAGAACCAAAAATCACCGATTGACTTATCTGAGTTTCCGCGACCAGTTCCTGAGCTTGAAGATGAATATGTGTATGTATGTCCTGAACCTGAAGCGGCGAATGGAGCCTTGCATGCTTCGATTAGACCGGCAGGAAATGAAGCGCCTGAACCGGATAGGTCAACTGCGTGGGCTGGAGTCGAGGCGACAAGCCCGAAAACGAGTGCAACTGCTGCAGATTTTGCAAGCATTGAAACTTTCATTAATTTTCCCCTTATTAGATTTAGGTGACGTGCTAGGAGAAAACTAGGTACCAGGGGTTAACTAAATGCGCCTCAAGGGCAAACGTTGGTTAACGTTTAGGTGAACAGCAGGTAACGCCTAGCCGAAACGGCCAGTGACGTAATTTTCGGTGCGCTGGTCTTTCGGCTGAGAGAAGATCTCGCTGGTGCGAGCCACTTCGATCATTTCACCTGGACCGCCATCTGATAGGAAGAAGGCGGTGTAATCAGATACGCGAGCTGCTTGTTGCATATTGTGAGTGACAATAATAATGGTCATCGAATCTGAGAGCTCACGAATAGTCTCTTCGATTCGCAGGGTTGATCCTGGATCGAGTGCCGAACATGGCTCATCCATCAAGAGAACTTGTGGGCTCACTGCAAGTGCGCGAGCGATACATAAACGTTGTTGCTGGCCACCGGATAGTGATCCACCGTGCGCGCCTAGACGATCTTTCACTTCATTCCAAAGACCAGCACGTACCAAACATGATTCAAGTAGCTCATCTTTATTTGCAACTTTTAGTTGAGCTAATTTGAGGCCCGAGAGAACGTTTTCACCAATAGTCATAGATGGAAATGGATTTGGCTTTTGAAAGACCATACCGATTTGCAAACGGATCTTGGTTACATCGACTCCTGGAGCATAAACATCTTTACCGTCGAGCAATACTTCACCAGCCATTGCTGCACCCGGAATAAATTCATGCATACGGTTGATCGTGCGGATAAATGTTGATTTACCACAACCTGATGGCCCGATAAGTGCTGTAACAGAACCTGCCGCAAATTCGAGATTAACATTGGATAAAACATGGTTCTTACCGAACCATGCGTGAATTCCGCGAGTTTCTAGTCCCGTACCGGTTGCATGAGTCGGTTGTGTGCGTGCCGGCTTTGCATTTGCAACACTCGACAAAGAGCTGGGTTGCGCAGATGTGGACATTTCTTTCTCGCTTTCAGGAGTCTGGATCATTTGGAAACCTTTCGAGTTGATAACGCACGGGCTAACACGAACAAAATTAAGACCAACATCATTAGAACGAGCAATCCGGCCCATGCACGAGTAATTGCCTCTTCTGAACCTGCGTTAAATGATTTCCAAATGTAATAAGGAAGTGAGCCAACTGAGCCGTTAAATGGGTTCGGATTAACGCTGTCTCCACCACCGGTTAACAAAAGAAGTGGAGCGGTCTCACCGGCGATACGTGCAATACCAAGAATGATCGCAGTCATCAATCCGCTTCGCGCTGCGGGCAGAACAATCATTGCAACCGTGCGCCATTGGGTTCCACCGAGTGCAGTACCTGCTTCACGAAGATCATTTGGAATAAGCAGTAAAACTTCTTCAGCGGTGCGAGCAACAGTTGGAATCATCAAAATACTTAGCGCAAGGGCGCCCATGAGTGCAGAATAGTTTTTGGTAATTGGATACAGAACTGCTGAAAGGATGAAAAGGCCCGCCACAATTGATGGCACACCGCTCATAGCCTGCACCAAGAAACGAATCGGCCCGGCAAATTTTCCATTTATTTCAGTTAAGTACAGCGCAGTTAGGATCGCGATCGGAACGCTTATGATCAAAGCCAAAACGACCAATGTGAGTGTTCCGGTGATGGCGTGCAGGACTCCGCCATTTTCTAGTGGATCTGTAGGTGCAGCTAGCGACATGTCATTGGTAAACAACCCAAAACTTATGCCAGGCAGCCCTCGTTGCAGAACAGTATAAATAATGCTGGCAATCGGCAGAATCGTAACTATCGCACCGACGGCAACCAAGCTTTTAACAAACGCATCTTTTGCCGCTGGCGCACCGCGAGTGATGAATGAAAATCCAGAAACTATTGCACCGTATGCAACGAAGAATGAAAAGGCGTAGCCAAGTTTTCCAGCCATTCCAGTCATTGCAACCATCAAATAGGCGATTCCAATACCAGCAATTAAAAACCCAAAATCTCTTGCACGTTCTGTTGGGCTTTTTGCCCAAGGTTTGGTTGGTTTAATTAAAGTAGTCATCGCCCTGACTTTCCAGTTGATTTCACAATCACATTTGCAATCGCATTTACGATCAAGGTAAGTAGGAAGAGGACTAAACCTGCAGCCATAAGCGCTTTAATTTCGTATGGGCTGGCTTCACCGAATTTAGCAATGATGAGTGAGGCAACGTTTCCGCCGGCGCCGAGTAGCACATGCCAATTTATCTGGAAAACAATGTTAAGTACGGTGAATACAGCAACCGTTTCACCCATCGCTCGACCAAGTCCGAGCATTGCTCCGCCGATTACGCCGCTGCGACCATGAGGGATTACGACTGCCTTAATCATCGCCCAACGAGTTGCACCAAGAGCAAATGCAGCTTGAATTCGATCCAGCGGTGCTTGTGCAAAAATTTCACGCGATACAGATGTAATGATTGGAATAATCATGATTGCAAGCACGACACCTGCAATAAATGGAGAACGAGTTAAAAAGTATGGCTTGACTTCAAAGAACGGAATCCAACCCAAATACTTATTTATTAACTTTCCCCAGTATTCGGCGCTAGGCATGAGAACTAAGAAGCCCCAGATACCAAAGAGGATGGATGGAAACGCCGCCATAAGGTCAATGACCGTAACCAAAATCTTTTTTAACCAAGCAGGAGCATAAAAGTTTAGGAAAAGAGCTGAGAAAACAGATATCGGTAAAGCGATTACAACGGCGACAAATGAACAAAGAATTGTTCCCACCAACATCGCTGCTAGACCAAAGTTGCTGTCGGTTATATTGCCTGCTTCATCACTTACGATTGACCATTCAGCGCTGGTGATAAATCCAAGTCCCTCAGTCTTTAAGACTTCAAACCCACGATAGGCAAGAAAAAGTGCTATCAAACCTAAAATTACAAGTGAAGACAAACCTCCACTGGTAACTACGCCACGGAAGACTTTATCTGAACGTCGAGGTTCAGTTGAGATTTCCCGAGGGCTGGGGATCGAAGTTGCAGTTGTCACTTTAGGCGAACTTTCCTGTAACTAAGAAAATTACGCGACGAGAAACTGATACGGCGTGGTCTGCATAACGCTCGTAATAACGACCAAGCAAAGTTAAATCAATTGCGGTCTCAACACCGTGTGGCCATGAAGGTTCAACAAGTGAAGAAATTAGCTTGCGGTGTAGCTCATCCATTTCATCATCATCTTTTTCAACTTGAGCAGCAAGTGCCACATCGCGCGTTGAAATAACAACACCGGTTTTTGTTGCAATCTTTTCTGCAGTCTCGCCAATGGCTTCAACTAGTGCAAGAAGTTCTGTTGGTACCGCACTTGCTGGGTGGCGCAGGCGTACAAGCTTTGCAACGTGGTGGGCAAGATCTCCCATACGTTCTAAATCTGCCGACATGCGAAGTGCAGTAACAAGGGCACGCAAGTCCGATGCAACCGGTTGTTGTCTTGCAATAATGTCAATGATGCGCGCATCTAAATCATGTTGCACTGTGTCAATTTTTTCATCAGATGTAATAACTTCTTCGGCCAACTTTAAGTCTTTAGTCATAACAGACCTCGTTGCTCTGGCCATCGAATCAGAAACCATCACACTTAAATCGAAGAGGGTTTGCGAGACGCTGTCTAGTTCATCTTGGAATACGGATCTGATTAAAGGCATGACCGCACGCTAGGCGCACCCGTTGAATGGAGTCAATCCATTGGGTGAACGGACGGTGAACTGGTGCGACATGGGGCTAGGCTTTACCGCATGTGGCGTCGGGAGAAGAGTATAAATAGCGAGGAAAGGCGTGAACTTCCTATGCTCTTGCTCAATACCCTCAATCAACTCGATGGCGCGAGCCTGATTATCGCCCCTGGCGAGATCGCGTTATTTGCTAATTCTGAGGCAGAAAACCTGGGCATATTGCGTGATGGGCGAATTCAAAGTGAAGAGCTACTTGCATCAATTCGTGTTGTTCGCCGCACAAATGTGAAACAAACTGGAACGATTGAAATTGCTCGCGGACCAATCGGTGAAGGCAAACGTGAAATAACTGTAAATGTAATTCCACTTTCTGAAGGTGAACTTGTTCTAGTTTTGTTACGTGATGAAAGTGAAGCACAACGCGTACATGAAGTTCGCCGTGATTTCGTTGCCAATATTTCACACGAATTAAAAACGCCAATCGGTGCTCTTTCGCTATTGAGCGAAGCAGTCTTGGAAGCTAAAGATGATTCGGTTGCAGTTACAAAGTTCGCTTCCCGTATGCAGATCGAAGCAAAACGTCTTACCGATCTGGTTCAAGAGATTATTCAATTATCTCGCGTTCAAGATTCTGATCCTTTGCATGAAGCAGAAATTTTGCTGGCCTCAGACTTGATTAAGGAAGCGCTCGATCAATGCCGCACCACTGCTGATTCACGAAAAATAAATTTGTTCTTCCAGGAATCAGAAGATGCATATATTCAAGGTGACCATGATCAGCTGACAATGGCTATCAATAATCTCATCGAAAACGCGGTTAACTACTCTCCACCAGGGACGAAAGTATCCGTGAGCACATCTAATGAAAATGGCATCATTTCTATCGCAGTTTCAGATCAAGGAATCGGTATTCCCGAGGCTGAAGTAGAAAGAATTTTTGAACGCTTTTATCGCGTAGATCCCGCACGTTCTCGCGAAACCGGCGGCACAGGACTAGGGCTTTCAATCGTAAAGCACGTCGTTACAAAACATGGTGGAGAAATTTCCGTCTGGAGTTCTGAAAACGTAGGAAGCACTTTCACTGTCCGACTACCCATCCATGCATCACTTGAGGATCACAAATGACCAAGGTACTTATTGTCGAAGATGAAATCTCTTTCTCTGATGCACTTGCCTACTTGCTCAAGAAAGAGAGCTACGACGTTGAAGTAGCGATTAATGGCAAGGAAGCAATTGATATTTTCAATTCATTCTCACCTGATTTGATCCTGCTCGATTTAATGATTCCTGAGGTTTCCGGCACAGAAGTTTGCCGCGTAATCCGCACAACTTCGCAAGTGCCAATCATTATGTTGACTGCAAAAGATTCTGAAATCGACAAAGTGGTCGGTTTGGAACTTGGCGCAGATGATTACGTAACCAAGCCTTATTCTTCACGCGAATTACTTGCCCGCATCAAAGCAGTACTTCGTCGAAATAATGGTGATCAATCTAATTATGATGAAAACCAAGAGCTTGCTGCCGGTCCAATTCGTATGGATTTAGATAAGCACCACGTCACTGTTAATTCAGTACCAGTGACTTTCCCACTGAAAGAGTTTGAGCTCCTTGAGTATTTAATGCGCAACAGTGGTCGCGTACTTACTCGTAGCCAGTTGATCGATCGTGTTTGGGGAAATGATTACTTCGGCGATACCAAGACTCTGGATGTTCATATCAAGCGCCTTCGTGCAAAAGTTGAAGCGGATCCCGCAAACCCAACAATCATCCACACGATTCGTGGACTCGGCTATAAATTAGAGATTTAACGCCCCAGCAAGTTATTTGTCATAGCATTACCAAATTTATTCTTTGGATCAATCTCTTTTACTAAGTTCCCAAATTTCTCCATCATCGGCATAACCGAGCGTATGTATTCAGGGGTAGCCGAATAAACCTTTCCCATATGTGGGCGATACTTAAACGGTGCTAACACCGCTTCAACCACCTTTACAAACTCGTACACAGCGTCGACTTTCTTCCAAGTGAAGTGAATACCTATTGAATCGCGCTGAAAATGTGGACTCATCCATAATTCATCGGCGGCGATTGCGCGTATTTCAGTGACCCACAAGATTTCATTTATTTGCGGTGCGATTTTTTCAAGAGCTGCAATTGCAGCAGGTGCATCTTTGCGAGCAACAAAGAACTCACTTTGAATCTCATCACCAGCACTTGGCGTAAATTCCATTTTAAAATGCGGCAATCGCAGATGCCATGGACCGCTTAGCGCCATCTGTTCGGTGCAAGGTTCTGGATTTAATCCTGGCAAAGGATGGCGATTAGATGTTGCTGGATAGGCTTCAAATAATCCATCGGGTGCAACGGAACCGCTGCGAAACTTTGCCCAAACTTCTCCTCCACCAGCTGCGGCCCAGGTAGTGAAGTAACTAACGCTGTACGCCAGTGACATGATTTCATCAAGGTTTGCTGCATAAGTCTCGCGCGACATCCCCCGGTAAACCGTCTGTGAGATCGAAAACGTTGGCTCAATTGCTAATTCAATACGCGTTGCGATTCCCGTTAATCCAAGTCCAACAACATAACCTTCAAAATTTTCATCTCCCTTACTAATTTTTTTCAGAGAGCCATCTGGAAGTACGAGTTCGAGACTGCGAACTGCTGTGGCTAAATTTCCATTTCCAACGCCAGAGCCGTGCGTTGCAGTTGCGATTGCACCAGCAACAGAGATGTGAGGAAGCGAAGCCATATTGTGCAGAGCCCAACCACGTTCTTCGAGAGCGACAGCTAGTTCACCATATTTAATTCCGGCTGAAACGGTGACAGTCTGCTTTTCTTTATTGATCACTAAATCGTGTGGCAAATTTTCGAAGGTAACCGAAATGGCGTCAGTATCGGCAATTGCATTAAAGCAATGGGCGCTGCCACGAGCACGTACTTTGGGATTATTTGCGATTACCTCCGAAAATTCTGCAACAGTAGAAGGTGCAAGCGTTTGGGAATCTGAAAAAGTTACAGTGCCAGACCAGTTCTTCATTAGGAGATCATTCCAGTAGAAAGGGCGATTAGCAGCAGAGTTCCTAGGCCAATTCGGTAGGCGATAAATGGTGCAAAGCTCTTAGTGGTTACATATTTGAGAATCCATGCGATGACGGCATATCCAATTACGAAGGCGATAACCGTTGCAACCAAGGTTTCGGAAAGTGAAAAGACTTGCGTTGCAGAGGTATCACTGATTGCGCCCTTGAGCTCATATAAACCACTTCCGAATACTGCTGGCAGCGCTAAAAGAAATGAATAGCGCAGAGCGGCTTCGCGGCTGTAACCAAGAAAGCGTCCCATCGCAATCGTTGCACCAGAGCGCGATACACCTGGGATCAGGGCAAGTGATTGTGCCAAGCCATACATAATTCCATGAGCGGGCGTTAATTGATTTAGCTGACGTTCAACTTTTCCATACCTATCGGCAATTCCTAGAACGATGCCGAAAACAATTAAGACGGTTGCAATCAACCAAAGAGAACGGAAATTATCTCGGATTAAATCTTGTCCAAGATAGCCCAAGATAACAATTGGAAGGGTTCCTACAAAAATCAACCAACCCATGCGAGCATCGCGTACCTCATCGCCCACCAACGTCCGGCGTGAAATCTGATTCATCCAAGCCAGAGCTATACGCAAAATATCTTTTCTGAAATAAATCAGAACGGCTAGCTCGGTTCCGATTTGAGTGATGGCGGTAAAGGTTGCACCTGGATCTTGATTGGTTCCAAATAATTCACCAGCGATGCGAATATGAGCGCTGGATGAGATCGGGATAAATTCTGTTAAGCCTTGCAATACGCCTAGAAAGATTGCTTCCAGCATTAATTCCTCTTTCTCGGCCATCTGCCCTGCAATAGTGAAAAGAATAGCGAATACACTGCAAACATGCTCGCACGCGTGACTAATTTTGCAGTGAGAGCCAGAATATTTGTATTACTGACATGGATAGTCGTCGCCTCGGCTGGAGCCTTCAGTACTCAAGATTTAAATTCACGGTTAACGACTTCTTTATCGGTTCCGGGCAGTGAGTCGTCTAAAGCTGAAAGTATTTTAAATCAGGGTTTTGGAGAGAATTCTGAGTCACTGTTAACGATCACTTACCGTTTTGGCACGATTCCCAAATCAGAAATTGAAGCCCTAAAGACGAAAATCGAATCGGCAATTGCGCAAGTGCCACAACTTTCTATCGTTCAACAAAGAGCTATCGCAGGTACCTTATTTACAATAATTTCCAGTGATAAAGATCTGACATCAGCATCAGAATATGTAGATCCGCTCAGAGATTCGCTACAAGGCATCGGCCTAAGCAAAGCTTTAGTTACGGGCCCTCCAGCTATTTATAGAGATGTAAAGCCGTTATTAGCCCAAGACTTACAGCACGGCCAAGCGATCGCAGTTTTCTCGGCGCTGGTTTTATTGGTCTTAGTACTTGGCTTCTCTTTGGCAATATTTCTCCCACTAATTCTGGCGGTCTCATCAATTGCGGCAACTTTGGGTGTACTGGATTTGTTGTCACACCGCTTCTTAATGGTTCTCTACATACCAAGTGTTGTTGAATTAATTGGCTTTGGCCTTGCCGTTGATTACAGCCTTCTGATCCTGCACCGCTTTAGATCTGAGCGAAAACTCAAACCACAAGCTTCGAATTCAGATCTGATATCGCTGACGATGCAAACAGCGGGTCGAACGATTCTGATATCGGCGTTAACAATTGCTTTGGCTTTATCTACTCTGCTACTTGTACCCGTTCCATTTATTCGCTCACTTGGGA
>CAITKS010000089.1 GCA_903893085.1 uncultured Actinomycetes bacterium
TACGTGTTCAGTTAGGTAACGCGCATGTCCTGCGCCCATGATTCCAACACCGATGATTCCTACGCGTAGATCAGACACTTTTACTCCCTATTTGTTGGTTATTTGGCTTGTAAATTAGCTAAAGCTGGTGCGACAACGTTATGAAGATAATCCACCGACTGTTTCATACCGGTAATTGGGCCTTCACCTAAACCTGGCATTGCACCAGTAATTGCTACATCTTGTTCAATGACATACCAACCTTGGTATCCCGCACTTTCCAGCGCAAGAATTGTTTCAAGAATTGGAACATCGCCCTGCCCAAGTGGTGTGAATAAACCCTTTTGAACACCTTCCATGATGCTCTGTTGGCGCGCAAGAACTGGCGGTACTGATTTCATATTTACATCTTTAAGGTGAACATGGCCAACACGGCTAGCGTACTTCTTGGCGAATTCGACGGTGTCTTGCCCACCGATTGTCATATGGCCAGTATCTAGACACCACATAACTTCAGAATTATCGACCACCATATCAATATCTTTTTTGGTCTCAACAACAGTTTGCAAGTGTGGGTGAACAACTTGCACAAGGCCGTGGTCTTTGCAGATCTGATCAACTTCGGCGAGCATCTTAAAGAACTGAGTGACTTCATCTTTGCTTAATTCTTCAGGGTTGGCCCAATCCCAAGTTTGTACGGGACAAGAGACGAAGTGAGTCGCACCTATCTCTTGAAACTTCTTGCTGGAGTTAATTGCCATTTCGCGCGTAGCTTTTTCTTGAGACTTATCGTGCAAGACAACTGGTGTGAATCCACCGATCATCGACATCCTAAATTCTGCTAACTGATCTTTCAATTCGGCTGAATCATCGGAGAAAAATCCGGGCGCACCAAGTTCGGTTGCTGGCAGACCAAGACCGCTCATTTCAGAGAGCACGCGCTTGGTTGGCAACATCGCACCCCAACCAGGAACTTCACAAATTCCCCAAGAGATTGGTGCCGATGCGATGCGTTGTAAGAATGCAGTAGCCATTGGCTGATCATAACTTGAGCGGTAAGGTCTGAACATGACTATGGATATTGGCGGATCTTTCCGGCACGAATTAACTGGCAGCTTTTCTCAAGGATCAGACTCAAACCCCACCGTTGCCATGGTGGAGGCCTCATATAAGGCCAATAATCTGCACTTTCGCTACGTAAACTGTGAAGTAAACCCAGATCAGTTAGAAGCGGCTGTGAAGGGCGCCAGAGCGATGAATTGGAAGGGTTTTAACTGCTCTATCCCTCACAAAGTAGAAGTAATTAAATATCTAGATGGCTTGGGCGAATCCGCATCGCTAATCGGTGCGGTTAATTGCGCGGTCAACCGCGACGGAAAATTGATTGGCGAAAATACAGATGGCAAGGGATTTCTAAAATCATTTCTAGAGATAACACCTGCTACGGGGAAAACAATTGTTTTACTTGGTGCAGGAGGGGCAGCTCGCGCCATCGCTGTTGAATTGGCGTTAGCAGGGGCTAAAAAGTTCTATGTGGTAAACCGTTCCCGCGCTCGCGGTGAAGAACTAACTGCGCTCTTAAACGATAAGACAAAAGCTACTGCCGAATTTGTGGAGTGGAATAAAACTTATTCGATTCCTCTAGACGCCGAAGTTGTTATTAACTCGACTTCCATGGGAATGGTTAATACCGAAGGTCAGCAAGATATTGATTTCGATTCAATACGTCCCGGAATGTTGGCGGCAGATGTGATTGTTAATCCACCACAAACATACTTTCTTATTGAAGCAGGTAAGCGTGGGGCAACAACTTTGCAAGGCTTAGGCATGGTGGTTAATCAAGCAGTAATCGGAATTAAGTTCTGGACTGGCGTTGATGTAGACGCGAAAGATTTAAATGACGAACTATTGCGAGTTTTGGGTCTCTCTTAAACTTTAGCTAAATCCGATTCGGCAACAACGCGCAGGGCTTGCGCGGCAATTGTCAGCGCCGGATTCATAGCCGCAGAAGATGGGAAGAAGCCGCCATCGATGAGATAAAGATTGTGATGATCATGACTGCGGCAATATCCATCAACAACGCTGGTACGCGGGTCTGTGCCAGCCACAGTTGTGCCGCACTGGTGTGAATTCATCGAAATATCGAATGGTTGTCTAAAGATTGCTTGGTAGCCGGTTTTACGTAATACCTTCTTGGCCCGGCGCAGCAGCTCCATATGTGTTTTCATGCCGACAGATTTACGCGCGATCTTAATTGAGCCATTTTGCGCAATAGTTACGCGGTTTTCAGGGTGTGGCAGGTCTTCGCTCATCACCACAAATTCCACACTGTGATCAGAAACTAAGTTGAGAAGAGGCAGTGGAACGTGCTTGGCAAATGATTTCATCATGATGCCCTGAACTTTTCCAATTAACTGAACTGCGCCCAGTGGATAACCCTTGCCACCATCTAGATACCAATCCGTAAACGAAAGTGTTTTCTGGAAAGTGACATCATTTTTACGACGCATATCAACTGCTGCGATATGGCTGTTGTTATGCATCATAAAGTTTCTACCAACTTGATCAGATGAATTAGCAACACCTGATCGCAGCAAGAGCGCTGCGGTATTTACCGAACCTGCTGAAATAACAAATTTCTTTCCATAGATTTCTATTGGCTCACCATGGCGAGTTGCCTCCAGGTGGCTTACAGATTTTCCATCGGCAGCTAAAACTATGCGATTGACCTGGATTGATGTTTCTAAAGTTACATTGCCACTAGCGATAGCGGGATTGAGTGCATTTACTTCCGCATCACTTTTGGCATCTAGCTTGCAAACAAAACCATCACAGGTCTTGCAACGGATACATTTTCCACCAGGTCCCAGATCAATTCCCATCGAGTTTGAATGCGGGTGAACTCCGGCCTTAGCTAAGCGCTTACCAAGTTCTTCTACATATGGTTCGTGCTTCATCGCAGGGTATGGAAAGGGTGTGCTGCGGTCGTTTCCGTAAATATTCTGGGCATCACCGTGAACTCGGTATAACTCTTCGGCGTCGTAGTAATACGGTTCTAAATCCTCATAAGTAAAGGGCCAAGCAGGTGAAATACCTTCTTGATGTTTAATTACTCCAAAGTCATAACGGCTAAATCGTGGCAGCGATGCGCCGTAGACCTTGCTATTTCCACCGACGAAGTAGTGAACTCCAGGAACAAATGCGTTTCCTTTTTCATCAACCCATTTTTCATCTGGTTTGTACCGCGTCTTCATAAAGATTTCAGAAGGCGACCAGTTCTCGGGCTCACGTGGCATTCGCTCACCGCGCTCTAAAACCAGCGTCTTTACGTCTTTATTGGCCAACGCGAAGGCAGTTGTGGCTCCACCTATCCCAGAACCAACAATGACCACATCCGATTCAAGACGAACCGGAGTGGCCATTGTTTTAATCTTTACTAGCGATTAACGAACTGGAGTAAGCGCTTGATCTTTCAGATCGACTGTCATCGCACCAGTCATGATTGCAACAACATCGTTCATGGTGTGAGTCTTTGGAGTAACGACTGCAGCGCGCTTTCCAAGGCGTTGAATCTGGATGCGATCTGCAACTTCGAAGACCTGAGGCATGTTGTGGGAAATCAAAATAACTGGCATACCGCGTTCGCGCAGTGACTCAATCAACTTGAGAACCTGACGTGATTCGCGAACACCGAGCGCCGCAGTTGGCTCATCAAGGATGATTAACTTCTGGCCGAATGCGGCTGCGCGAGCAACTGCAACTGCTTGACGTTGACCACCTGAAAGTGTTTCAACTGCTTGGGAAATGTTTTGAATAGTTCCGATACCAAGTGCTGAAATATGTTCTTTAGCACCCTTTCGCATTCCAGAGCTATCGAGCATGCGTAGAACTGATCCAAGTGGACCCTTCTTACGTATTTCGCGACCTAAGTAAAGATTTGATGCGATATCAAGTGCTGGTGCAACCGCAAGTGTCTGATACACGGTTTCGATTCCGGCATGGCGACCATCTTGTGGGCGCTTAAATGAAACTTCAACGCCGTCCAAAATAATTTGCCCCACATCGGGAACTTCAGCACCTGATAAACATTTAATAAGTGTTGATTTACCCGCTCCGTTATCGCCGACTACTGCGAGAACTTCACCGGGAAAGAGTTCAAGATCTGCGCCATCGAGTGCTACAACGCGACCATAGTTCTTTGTTACTCCAACAGCTTGAAGGATAGGGGCTTTACTCATTTGCGTGCCTTTCTGATCCACTGGTCAACAGAGACTGCGAAGATGATTAGAAGTCCGATTGCAAGGAGCTGGTAGTAAAGATCTACGCCAGCAAGAGTTAGGCCGTTACGGAAAACACCCACGATTACTGCTCCGATGAGTGAACCGAAGATTGTGCCGCGGCCACCGAATAGTGATGTTCCGCCGATAACCACCGCAGTGATCGAATCAAGGTTCAGATCACCGCCGGTATTTGGGCTAGCCACAGTTACGCGGCCAATCACGATCCAGGCAGATAGTGCGAAGATCAAGCCTGCAACTACGTAAACGCTCATCAAGACGCGGTTTACAGAGATACCAGCAAGGCGCGCAGCATCGATATCGTCACCAACTGCGTAAACATGGCGACCCCAGCCGGTATAGCGAAGTACGAAAGCTAAGACTGAATACATTGCAATAACAAACAAGACACCAGTTGTAATTCGGAAAGGTCCGAGATTTACGTAGTTACCAAGTGTTAATAGGAATGGATCCATTTCAATTGAAGGAACAGTTCCTTTTGTTAAAGTCAAAGTAAGCGCAAGGAATACGTTGTAAGTACCCAAGGTAACGATAAATGGTGGCAACTTAACTTTTGTAACCAAGAATCCGTTAATTGCGCCGCCGAGCATGCCGACAGCGAGTCCGGCTGGGAATGCGAGCCAGATTGGCCAACCAACTGGTTCACCTGCGCCTGGAGATCCTTGAACTAATTTCGCCATAGCCATTGAAGCAAAGACTGCGATAGCGCCACAAGAAAGATCGATACCCGCTGTCAAAATAATTAAAGTCTGTCCTGCTGCAACTGCTCCAACGATCGCAACTTGCTGCAAGATAAGTGAGAAGTTAGATGGTGTTAAGAAGTTTTCATTGAAAAAACTAAAGACAATTGATGCAAAGAGAAGCACAAACGCGGAACTCAGCCATGGGTATTTATGGAGAGTGGCCTGGGTTTTCTGGCTTAGCGATGCGCGGTCTTGGAACTCTGACGCTGCGTCATATGTGGCCGTATCTTGACTCACTTGTGATCCTTTCAAAGTTAAGAACTTTTAAATTTGATTATTTGCTAAACCTATCGGTAAATCAAAGTTTTTATCTGTGTGTTAAAGAGGGCGACTGCCGAAGCAGCCGCCCTCTTTAAACGCACTCTTTAGTTATTAACTAAAGGCTAGGGATTAACCCCAAGCGTTTGCTAGACCGTATTCAGTTGTCTCTGATGGAACACCCTCTTGTGGGTCATCAGTGATCAACTTGACGCCTGTATTGAAGAAGTCAAGGCCTTCTGAGTTAGCAGGCTTTGTACCGTTCTTTACGATGTCATAGATAGCTTGTACGCCAAGGTCAGCCATCAACAATGGGTACTGCTGTGAAGTTGCATTGATGCAACCTGACTTAACAGCGCCGATACCGGCTCCGCCACCGTCAACTGAAACCATTGCATCGATCTTTACGCCAGCAGCAGCTGCTGCAGCACAAGCACCGATTGCTGTTGGCTCGTTGATTGTGTAAACAACGTTGATCTTCTTGTTCTTAGCAAGAAGCTTCTCAAGACCTGTACGGCCGCCTTCTTCGTTAGCACCTGTTGCTACGTTTCCAACGATCTCGTAATCGCCACCTGAGTACTTGCCAGTCTTGGCTTCGTCTCCCATGACCTTAGGATCTGCAACGTCGATTCCCATTCCATCAAGGAATCCGTTGTCGCGGCAGTAGTCAACAGACACAATGCGATCATCGAAGATGTCGAGAAGTGCGATTGTTGCCTTCTTGCCAGCAAGCTTTGCAGCAGTCCACTTACCGATCAAACGACCAGCTTCGCAGTTATCTGTAGCGAAAGTGATGTCGACGATGTCAGCAGGATCTGGTGGTGTGTCAAGAGCAATAACGAATAGACCTGCATCGCGGGCCTTAGTGATTGCTGAGTTAACTTCTGTTGATACTGGAACGATCAAGATTCCAGCGTGCTTTGCAGAGATAGCATTTTCAATTGCTGAAATCTGACCTGCGTAATCTGACTCATCTTTTCCAGATGAAACAGTTAGTTCTACTCCTAGAGTTTCTGCCTTAGCAGTAGCTCCTGCGATCATCGCAACGAAGAATGGGTTTGACTGATCTTTTGTAATTAGTGAAACAGCAACTGAATCGCTGCCACTATCGCTCTTTGAACATGCAGAGAGCACAAGCATTGACGCTGCGGCTACAGCAACAATTGCTGCAGTGCGGCGTGAGAAAAGCTTTGCCATATGTATTTCCTCCTATAGGTGGGGTCAATCGCAACCGATACTACATAGGGTCAACCCTCAATAAAAGGGTTTTTAGGTGAAAAATAGATCGTTACCGAACCGTTACTCAGGCGTAAAAAGCCCCATATTCCTAACGGCTAGCCCCGAATAATCGCTATTTCGAAGGGCGTCAATGTGAGGGGGGAGTCCGCCGAGATCGGGGTTATCTCAGCATATGACCACCAGTCCATGATCTGGCTGGCCTTCTCACATTCGCTGGCTCGCAAACTCTGCAACGTTTTATATCCGGCCAAAACTTTTGGCGTGATTTCTAGCGCCCAAGGTCGAAGAGATGCCACAACTATCTTTTTAACCTCACGATTTTCAAATGCCACCCAAGAATTATCAAGAGATGTAGCAATTGTTATCTGATGTGCGTGATGCGCACCTAGCGCAGATAAAGCATGAAATGTCGGCGAGAATTTAATGGCGCCACTTTCAGGATAAATAACTCCATACTCTCCGAATAGTTCGTGCCATGTACCAGAGAAGGCACCCGCGCTCGCAAGTGCGAAGATCGAACCTAGTGTCCAGGCGGCACCTTCGATGGTTCTAATACGTAAAGCCATTTCCAGATTTGCAAAATTTATGCGCTGATCACGTGAATGACCAGTTTCAGGATTTCCTCGTGTAGAAAAAGTTATTGGAGAAATCAACACTTGTGGCGCTAAAAATTCTTGAGCAAAGCCAATTGATTCTGCTTGGGTATAAAGAGTTTTGAAAACCGTTTCTGTATCTGATGAATGAACGGTGGGAGCCATTGAATAAGAAATTGATTCACCGAAATGATATTTGTTTCGATGAAGATCAACGAGGTATGCATCAGTTCCTGGAATGAATGAGCTAAGCGATTTGTTAGGTGGAAGATCTTTTTCTTCAACGATCTCACGTCCTTCGCGTTGAATTAGAATTCTCGAACCTGCTGGAATCTGCTTATTTAAGTGTTCGATTTCGCGGTGCAGATCCGCACCTGAATTTGAAGATAGAAGCGCCGCTTCCACAATCAGCCCATTGGTTGAAACGCTATTGATTTTCTGCGCAGATAACGATTCTTCGTTGATGCGTATATGGTCAATATCGAGCAAAATAAAGGCGGTATCTAAGGTATCTGCAGGCAAAAGGGGATCGGTATTGAACTGAAGCCCAATACTTGGCAATGAATCAATCTCTTTTACAACGATCTTTGAACCGTCCGGGACGGGCTTACTTGGTGGATTGATTTCAAATGTAACACTCTGCGACCAGATGCTCCCGGCGCTTGCTTCATATGGTCGAGGCTCGCTTAAAGAACCGCTATAAATTTTGTAAGTGTTATCTGTCCAATTGCGTTGATCTTCAGCCTCTAAGACTTTTCCTGTCGAGTTAACTTTAATCGATCGGTTATCGGGTGCAATAAAGTGCATTTGGTTGGCAGCCGGGAATAGCCCTTGGGTAACTCCATCTATAACGCGTTGTGGTGAAATCGCGGCCGGCAATTTGTATTCATTGCCTTGCGATTGCACGCTTGATCCCATCCAGTCAGCGCTGTTTAAGCAGAAACAAATTCCCCAGCGATTGACCGAATATTCAGCAAGACCGCGCAATTCATAAGCAACTGTAAACTTGTTATCTTTTGAAATAGTAATTTCGGTACGAGCATCAAGTGCGCCTGCAAATAAATCTTTGATTGTGATTTTACAAATATCGCCAGTGACAGTTACATCTTCGCTATGTTCATCGGGATCAAGAGTTGACCAATCCCAAGGGCGAATCGCGGTGTAAAGCAGATCAATTATTTGTACATTTCTATATCTAACATTTCTAACGGCAGCGCGTGCCAAATCAAAAGTGAAATCGCCATGTTCAACCCGTGTTGTATCGGGCCAGTGATTGGTGTTCACCGCGCAGTCATTCCGCCATCAACTGCATATGAAGCTCCAGTTGCGAAAGATGATTCTGTAGAAACTAGCCAGTTTACGATTCCGACTAAATCTTTAGGATCGCCCATGCGACCAAGTGGCGTGCGACGAATTAAATCGGGACCCTTTTCTGGATCTTCTGCAATTTTTTGAATAAGCGGTGTTGACATCGTTCCTGGAACTACAACGTTGGAGCGGATGCCTTGTTCTTTGTAATCGACGGCGATGATGCGAGATAGACCCATCATTCCAGCCTTTGATGCGCCGTAAGCGGTATAGCCAGCACCTTCCATCGTCATGCCAGTCGGTGAACCAATTAAAATCACTGATCCGTGGCCTGAATTAATAAGCGCCGACATTGCATATTTCACAGAGAGAAATGCCCCAGTCATATTCACATCAACTGTTCTCTGCCAAGTATCTAGAGAAACATCGGCAATCTTGGAATCTTTTCCGACTAGTTGAACGCCGGCGCAAACAACCAGGGCATCCAACTTTGTGATCTCAGAAAAAGCTGACTTAACACTGCCTTCATTGGTTAGATCTACTTCTTTATATTCGACGCCATTGTTGGCTAAAGGGGTGCGATCGAAGTTGTAAACATCGGCACCCGCATTTACTAGCCCTGTAATTAAAGCTGAACCAATTCCACCACTGCCACCGGTGACGGCAACTTTGTATCCCAATAGGTTCATGCTTTTAATCCTATCGACGCACGTAAGAATTTCACGCTTTGCGCTGCCCAACTTTCCTCCAGCGCAACGGTTTCTTCATAAGTTAATTGGCGAGGTGTCCAAAGTTCGATTACGGATGTGATGTCGCGCTCTGAACCACCAACGGCAGCAATAACACTTTGCACATCGAGGCGACCTTGGCCCAGTGCAGTGCCCTGCACAGTAAATCCCATCTGGCCGTTACTGCGCACGATTTCAAAATCTTTCATATGAACATTGATTGCACGCGGTGCAAGAGCGGGAACAACAGTATTCGGCGCCTCTACTGCACCCAAAGAGTTAACGGTATCCAAACAAATGCCAACCCAGTCATCGCCAAGACGATCAATAATTTCATTAAATTGCGAACAAGTTAAACGATCATGATTTTCAATCGCTAACTTGATTTTCAAATTGCGAAACTGATCCGCAAATGGCGCAAGCAGTGAATTAATCTCATCCAGCGTTGGTTCATATTCTTTAGTGTCGATAACAATGCGCAATATAGGCGAACCAAGGATCGCTGCGATTTCAAGAAATCTTTCAATATTGCTAGATGCAATTCCACGGGTTCCAACTTCTAGCGAGATTCCAACTGCATCAGCTTTTGCTCTTAACTTAGCTAACTCATCATTAGATAAGCCACCAATCGGCAGATTATCGGCGATCTGCAGAACATCTGCTCCGAGGGCTTCTGCTTTTTCCAGAAGTTCGAAGGCAGTCATTGCCACCGGATGATCGCTGTCGATTCCACCGATCGCCCAAGGAAAGGTGAAACTAGAAATTCCTAAACGCATGTAATTATTTATCTCCACCAGTTATTTGTTTAACGCTGGCTAAGACATTTTCTGGTTTGAAAATAGCATCCCAATCATCACGAAATAGTGAACCTTGTGCGTTTTTGAGCGCCATTAGTGCGCCATCAGATAACTTCCAATTTAGCTCTTCAAATAGCAGGGCAATACTGATTTGAAGGTGACCCATGCAGAAATCCTTTGCTGCTGCCTCTGGAACACCAAGATCAATTACCTTCTGCAATCCCTGTGTGATTACTTCAATGCACCCATTAATTAAAGTTTCACTAAGTGCGGGTTCGAGCAAGGCCATCTGTTCAACTGTGATGCGGTGGCTCTGGCTGATTGGTGCAAACATTTCAGTTGCAATTGTTTCTACTAAATCAGCTTCTTCTTCAGTTCCCCAAGCAATTGCAAAAACCAAGGCCTGTGTGGCAAGTCCGCCGCCCCAGTAATCACGGCGTGCTGCAGGGTCAGTCTCACCCAGCAAACTAAATACGGGTGGATGAGTTGGATGGCAGACGAAACAACTAATGTCTTCGCGCTTTTTCACGCGACTTGCTGCAATAGCAGCAGGATCTAAGAAAAGTATTTTCGTTCCAGGATCTAATTTAGGTACGACCTCATCTGAAATCTGTCTAACTAAAGCATCGGGAGTTGTAAAGATGACCACATCTGTTCCCTTGAGCGCTTCATCTAGTTCCATCAAAGTCAATCCGGCTTCACGAATTCGGGCCTGACCCGCTTCAGATTTTTCTACAAAGCGAAGTTCATATTTCTTGGTATCAAGAAGTGGCTTGGTAACTCGATTACCCATTTTGCCGCCTGCACCCAGAATTGTTACGACAGTCATCAGATCTCCTTATTAAAGTTTTTCAACTCTAGCAGTAGCAATATCCTCTGCGGTAGGCTCTGCCACGTGTCAGATAGCGCTGCAAATAAGTATGTAATTGGTGTTGATTACGGAACTCTTTCTGGTCGCGCACTATTGGTTCGCGTTTCCGACGGCGCCGAGATTGCTACCGCTGTTTACGAATATCCTCACGCGGTAATTGAAGATGTATTGCCCACATCAGGTGCAAAATTGCCTCCGGATTGGGCGCTGCAAGTTCCATCTGATTACGTAGATGTTTTAAAGGTCACTGTCCCAGCGGTGCTAAAGGAATCCGGAATTAGCCCTAATTCAGTAATTGGAATTACAACCGATTTCACAGCTTGCACAGTTTTGCCAGTGAAAGCAGACGGAACACCGCTATCTGAACTCGCAGAATTTAAGAACAATCCACATGCATATGTGAAGTTATGGAAGCATCACGCTGCACAATCTCATGCAGATCGCATCACTGATCTTGCGCACTCGCGAAAAGAGCCGTGGATTTCTCGATATGGCGGCAAGATCTCATCTGAATGGGAGTTCGCAAAAGCGCTGCAAGTTTTAGAAGATGCGCCAGAAATTTATAACGCGATGGATAAATGGGTGGAAGCAGCCGATTGGATTATTTGGCAGCTCTGCGGAACTTATGTGCGCAACATTTGTACGGCGGGCTACAAAGGTATTTATCAAGATGGCAAATATCCAAGTAAAGAATATTTAGCAGCGCTAAATCCAAAATTCGAAAATTTCATCTCTGACAAACTCGAACATGAGATTGGTCAACTTGGCGCTGTCGCGGGCAAGTTAACTGCGCAGGCCTCCAAGTGGACAGGTTTGCCAGAAGGTATTGCAGTTGCAGTTGGAAATGTTGATGCTCACGTAACATCTGCAGCTGCGAATGCGGTTAATCCGGGACAGATGGTTGCGATTATGGGCACATCAACCTGTCACGTAATGGTTTCGGAAAAGTTTGCCGAGGTCCCCGGAATGTGCGGCGTCGTCGATGGAGGAATTATTGATGGCGCACTTGGTTACGAAGCGGGTCAATCTGGCGTCGGCGATATCTTCGGATGGTTTGCCAACAATTACGCGCCAGCGGATTACACCGCCGCAGCATCGGCAAAAGGCGTTGATATACATACCTATCTATCTGATCTAGCTAGCCTGCAACCAGTTGGTGCTCACGGATTGGTCGCTCTTGATTGGCAGAGCGGCAACCGTTCAACCTTGGTTGATCATCAACTATCGGGGCTGATTATGGGGCTAACACTTTCTACTAAACCGGAAGAGATTTATCGCGCAATAGTTGAATCAACTGCTTATGGTGCGCGCAAGATTGTGCAGACCTTTAACGAATCTGGCGTCCCAGTTAAAGAATTTATTGCTGCAGGCGGATTGATAAAGAATAAATTTGTTATGCAGATCTATGCTGATGTTTTAAATATGCCAATTACTATTATTAAATCTGCACAGGGTCCAGCGCTTGGTTCGGCAATTCATGCAGCAGTAGCAGCAGGTGCATATAAAGATGTGCAAAGTGCAGCAGCTGCTATGGGTGGGGTTGCGCAAGAGCGCTACCTACCAATTGCGGCAAATGCGCAAATCTATAACCAGCTATACAAGCACTACAACGACTTATACGAATCCTTCGGTCACAATGGCGCAATGCATTCACTTCGCGCTATCCGCGATCGCGCACTCACATCTACGGAAGGCAAATAATGAGCGGAAAGAAAGAGTTGCGCGAAAAAGTTTGTAAATTAAATATCGACTTGCAGCGTTATGGTTTGGTTGCATGGACTGCCGGAAATGTCTCAGAACGAATGTCTGATGGCGATCGCTTTATGATTAAACCAAGCGGTGTTAGCTATGAAGATTTAAAGCCGTCACAAATGATTATTTGTGACTTAGATGGAAATGTTCTTGAAGGAGATCTTTCACCTTCGAGTGATACCCATACACATGCTTATATTTACCGGCACATGAAAGATGTTGGTGGAGTCGTTCATACGCATTCAAATTATGCCGCCGCCTGGAGCGCTATACACAGTTCAATTCCTTGTGCACTAACTGCGATGGCAGATGAATTTGGTGGCGAAATTCCACTTGGCCCTTTTGCGCTAATCGGCAATGACGCGATTGGTAAAGGCGTTGTAGAAACCCTTACAGGACACCGTTCTTCTGCTGTCATAATGAAGAACCATGGTGTTTTCTCAATTGGCAAAGATGCAACTGCTGCAGTTAAATCCGCTGTTATGTGTGAAGATGTTGCAAAAACTACTTGGATCGCAAAGACACTTGGCACCTTGCAATTAATTGACCAAGAAAGCGTGGATAAGTTGTATGACCGCTATCAAAATATCTACGGTCAGCGCGGGAAATAGCGGTTTTATTCTTCTTAAATATTGTGGGAAGATTGGCCAATGGCTAACGATGAACGCTTAACCCTCTCGGTCGACTGTGGTGGACTTTTCTTAAAGAGCTGCGTTCTCGACGAATCTGGCACCATGCACTCAAAACCAGGCCGTATCGAAACTCCATACCCACTTTCACCTGAGCGTTTTATCGAAACCATCAAGGGAATTTCCGATTCTTTGCCAGCAACTTATCGCGCAACAATCGGAATGCCCGGAATGATTCGCCATGGCGTAGTTATCTCAACACCTCATTACATGACCAAAAGCGGTCCACGCACTCGAATTGATCCAGAACTTCAGGAACAATGGAGTGGCTTTGATATGCAAAGCGCGCTTAGCAAGAAGCTAGCAATGCCTACTCGCGTATTAAATGATGCTGAAGTGCACGGCGCTGGAATTATCTCTGGATCTGGTTACGAAGTTGTGATTACTTTAGGAACCGGACTTGGCTTTGCAATTTTTTATGGTGGTTCCCTTTCACCCCACATTGAATTTTCACATGCACCTGTCCGTCGCGCCACAACTTATGACACTTGGATTGGCGAACATGAACGCCGCCGCCTAGGAAATGCTTTCTGGTCTCGCCGAATTCGTGCGATGGTTGATGAGTTGCGCCCAGTCTTTATGTGGGATCGTCTTTATATTGGTGGCGGAAATGCACGTTGTATTCGTCAAGCAGATCTAGATCGCATGGGCGATGAAGTTGTGATTGTTCCAAATGCTGCCGGTGTTGCTGGTGGAGTACGCGCTTGGACACTTGAGCAATACAAGTAAATCAATTACTTCTTAACTGAAAAATCCCTGCCGCAACTCCTGCAAATTCAGCAGCCCCTGTGGCGCCTGCTTCAGTGGCTTCAGATACTCGATATGTTCCAAATTGTTTCTTTTTCGCTTCCGCGATAACAGGGTTCTTAATCCAACCGCCAGCGATTATTACATTTTGTGCTTTACCGGTGTATTTCTCAATTAGCGAAACCATCTCTGTCGAATCATCTACCAAATGTTCTACAGTCGCGCGAAATAGCGCTGCGGGTGAAACCGCATCATCTAAATTAGTGATTGATAAACCGTGATAATCATTTACTACACGCATGGCACTTGCAGCGGGATCAGTTTTCAGAGCGGCTTCACCAAGTGCAATTTTCTCTTCGCGAGTTGAAACTCCAAGAAGTGCGCAGGTTCGTTCCAAGGTAAGACCAGTAGGAAGCGCGCCCAAGAGCGTGTAATGATCGGCGATAACCGAACAACTTAAGCCAACATTTGCAGCCGCTAATTCAGCAATCGCATCTCTTGTTAGCGGTGCTTTAAAAGTACGTAATAAGGCTTCGGCTGTTCCCATTGAATCAAAGAGTGATCCTTCATTGATTGCACCGCAGTAATACGCAGCAGTGAAATGATCATGGCCAGCAATCGTAATTACTGCGCCCCTTAGATTCAGCGGTGCTTTATCGTTAACGATTCCAATTGCCTCACCGGCCACAACAAGGCGAGCTAAATAATCTTTGCCACCACCAACAAGTGAGATTGCTTCATCCCAAGGTTTACGTGATTCCACATCAAAAAAACCGGTACGGCTGACAAGTGAGAGTTCATTTACGAGTTCCGCTCCCAAACAATATGCCACCCATTCAGGTGCGGATAGAAAATGCTTCGCTTTCTTGGATTCTGGAAAGTTTTCATTCAACCAAAGTGTTTTTGAAATAGTTGCGATTTCATTTAAGAGCGCACCTGCACGCGCACGAAATTCGAAATCACCAAGTTCTTTAAGAATTGGTTCGGTAATTCCGCGTGGATCATGCCAAGCCAATCCAGGTGCAAGGGGATTTCCAGAACCATCAATCAGAACGCCAGTTTCGCTAAAACCTGTAAATCCAATCGAAATTACTTTCCCGCCAGCAATTTCTGCAGCCTTGGAGGCAACGGTTATTACTGTTTTGGCGAGCAGCAACATATCTATGTCACTGAAATTCTTTACATGCTTCCAAGGTGTTGGCTCGGCGTATTCGGATAAGACATTTAACTGCAAATCAGTTGCCACCGCTTTTAAGCGAGAGGTCCCAATGTCGACACCTATAAGAATTTCTTGGGACATTTTTATTCGGCGACTCGTGCCAATTCTGCAAGTGGTGGGCGACAAACGATCGCATTTGAACCCGTAATCGAGAATGATCCAGCGGAGAATGGAATAACAACAGCATCACCTTTAGTTATTGCCATCTTGCCGGCGCTACTAAATGTAATTTCTCCATCACCATCTAAAA
>CAITKS010000090.1 GCA_903893085.1 uncultured Actinomycetes bacterium
CTAAACTTGATAAGAAGTTTGATTGCTCAATTTCCCTTTGGAATGGCCCTACAAAATCACAAGATGGATCTGGCATTCGTAAGGGTGCGCTAAATAGACGACTTGGTTTAGCGGAAATTGAGACGAGTAAAGGCGGCGAATTATTTTTATCTAAACTCTCGGCCCAAAGCCAACTCGAAATTACGGCTGCATCACTAGTTAACCAATGGCTCTTAATCGATTCTGAACAACTAAAGTTTTTTGGTCAATTGCCTGATTTGACTGAAGAAGGAGACTCTCGACGGGTAGCAGTTGATCCGACAGGGGCATTTGCTAAATTTTTACTTCAGCAAACTCCTATGGTCTACATAGAAAAAAGTTCTGCCTCATATTTTTCTAAGAAGTATTCGTGGTTTGTTCCTAATGATTCGCAAATTTGGCTAGAGGCAATTACGCAATGAAACCATCCCGATTAACCTCTGTTTTGACCTCAATGCTAGGCCAAAGATGGCCAGCCTTCATATGGGGCCCCCCTGGAATTGGAAAGAGTGCAATTGTTCACTCTATTGCAACCGAGGCAGGCTTACCTGTAATAGACCTCCGCGCCTCATTACTGGACCCAACTGATTTGCGAGGAATTCCAGCCATTGTTGATAAACAAGCAGTCTGGTGTCCTCCAGCTTTCTTACCAAAAGAAGACTCTAAACCAGGCGTACTCTTCTTAGATGAAATTAATGCTGCACCGCCCTTAGTACAGGCAAGTTTGTATCAATTGGTTCTTGACCGTAGAGTCGGTGAATATATATTGCCTTCTGGATGGTGGATTGTTGCTGCAGGTAATCGACAAAAAGATAGAGCAGTCACGTTTCGAATGTCCTCAGCACTATCTAATCGCTTTGTCCATCTGGATTTTGATGTTGACGTATCTGACTGGAGAACTTGGGCTTTAAGTAAGAACATCGACCCTTTGATAATTGCTTTCATCGGTTATAGACCTGCATTGCTTAGAGAAGACCCAGCAGAAGCACCGGCCTTCCCTACCCCTCGATCCTGGGAAATACTATCTGATGTAATGAAGAAATTCGGCAGCCATAAAGAATGTGCTGACTTCATACCAGGTATTGTCGGAGTTGGTGCAGCTGCTGAATTTGGAACTTTTATAAAAAGAGCTCTGAATATGAAGCAAATGGAAGAAATAGTCGCAAATCCAAATGATGCTGTTATTCCTAAAGCACTAGACGGTCTTCACGTATTAACAACTTGGCTCGTTCATTCCTCTTCTCGGGATGATGTCATAACTGCTAGCGCTATTCTTCTCAATAGACTTCCACCAGAATTTGCTGTTGTACTTGCAAAAGAGATGCTTCATGTTAATCCGTCATTCTCTAAAGAAGTCGGTTACAAAACCTTTATGAAGAAGAATGCAAGTCTCATCGCCAGTTGATGTAGAGAGCAAAATTCTTAAAGCAAGGATTGCACTTGCTTTAAGACAACCTTTTCTTGCCTCAGCAATTATGAGGCTACCAATAAAAGACGCAACACTTTACTCATGGTGTCCAACCATGGCAACTGATGGGTATCATATTTTTTTCAACGCCACATGGGTCGAAACCTTAACTATTACGGAGATCCGAGGCGTTCTTGCGCATGAAGTGCTACACGTAATATTTCAACATGGCTCAAGAAGATCACATCGCAATCCAATTTTATGGAACATTGCCGCTGATCACGCAATTAATCTATTACTTCAAGA
>CAITKS010000091.1 GCA_903893085.1 uncultured Actinomycetes bacterium
ATCCGTTGAAGTATTTGCCGACGAATCACAAAATTATTTAGTATCTGTTGAACAACTTGAGGCAGCCCGTACGCCAAAGACTAAGGCGCTGCTCTTCTGTTCTCCATCTAACCCAACTGGTTCTGTTTATTCACCAGAACAAGTAAAGGCAATTGGTCAATGGGCAGTTAAAAACAATATTTGGGTTATCTCAGATGAGATTTATGAGCACTTGTTATACGACGGTGCTACCGCACCTTCTATGCCAGTATTAGTTCCAGAACTTGCAGATACTTGCATCATCATCAACGGTGTTGCCAAGACTTACGCAATGACTGGCTGGCGCGTTGGCTGGATGATCGGCCCTAAGGATGCGATTAAGGCAGCAACTAATCTGCAGTCACATCTTTCTTCAAATGTTTCAAACGTTTCACAGCGCGCGGCAATAGCTGCGCTAACTGGTGACTTATCTGCCGTTCACAAGATGGGCGAGGCATTTAATCGTCGCCGCAAGTTAATCGTTGGATTGCTAAATGAGATCCCTGGTTTTGTCTGCCCAACTCCAACTGGTGCTTTCTATGTTTATCCATCAGTTAAAGGCGTTTTCGGAAAAACTATTCGCGGCAAGACACCTAAGACTTCTGCAGAACTTGCAACGCTTATCTTGGAAGAAGTTGAAGTAGCAGCTGTGCCAGGTGAGGCTTTTGGACCTTCTGGTTACTTACGTTTCTCATATGCAACAGGCGATGAAGATATCGTCGAAGGTATCGGACGTATCAAGAAGTTGCTTACTGAAGGTTAAGCCCGATCAGATTAACTTCTGGTTCTAAGGTAATTCCAAACTTATCCTGCACATGTTGCTGCGCGCTCTTTGCCAAGCTGGCAATGTCTTGAGCAGTTGCATTTGCAGCGTTAGTTAAAGCCAAAACGTGCTTAGTTGATACGCGCGCGCCGCCAAATGAATCGCCCTTCTTGATTCCAGAATTTTCAATTAACCATGCAGCACTTGTCTTGATGCGTCCATCAGCTTGGGGCCAACGAGGTGCACCCTTGGGAAGTTTGGCAGCAGTTGTGGCATCGATAATCGGATTGGTAAAGAAAGATCCGGCCGACCAAGAATCGCGGTCGCTGGGGTTTAACAACATACCTTTGGCTGCGCGTAGTTCTAGAACTGCTTTGCGAGTTGCAACAACTGGAGCTCTTTCTCCAACTGCGATCTCTAACTTGTTTGCTAGTTCGGCATAAGTAATTGGATTTGATTCGATACCCATGCGCAATTGGAACTGCACTTCTATAACAACATAACGTCCGGGATGGGCTTTGAAATAAGAGTTGCGATAAGAGAATTCGCATTGTTCATTTGTGAAAGTTTTAATCTCTTTCATCTGGCGGTCATAGGTACGAACGCGGGTAATGAATTCGCTAACTTCGTGGCCGTATGCACCTATGTTCTGAATTGGTGATGCGCCAACTGTTCCGGGAATTCCGCTTAGAGTTTCAAGTCCGGCAAAGCCACGAGCAACAGTTGATTTAACAAAATCATCCCAGTTTTCGCCGGCGCCGATAGAAAGAGTTGCGCCGCTGCAGGCATCAATTTCGGCTTCGAGAGATTTATTTGTAATGCGAATTACGGTGCCATCAAAACCATCGTCTGCCACCAGAATATTTGTGCCACCACCAATAATTAGAATTGGTGAATCCCCCGCTGCTTCAATTGCCGCAACAATCTCTTTTTCATTGTGTGCATCAACGAATTTTTTGGCAGGCCCGCCTACGCGCAAGCTGGTGTAGTGACGAAGTTCGGCCATGAGTACAGGTTACCTGCGTGGGCTCAAGATTGCGCCCTTGCCTCTAAAGCGCTCGAGGATACGGTCGTAATTTTTCTTTGATTGAACTTCCCGAAATTCTGGATCCGCATCGTAATAACCATGATGTCGTCCTTGTTCAAGGGGTAAATCCATCTGTAATAGGCGTCCATTTACATTTCGTAAGCGCAGCGAAAACTCGATATCTGCATTTCGATAATAAATCGCGCGATTATTAAATCCACCTGCATTGGTGGCATCGGCGCAATTAATCGCTAAAAAGTAGCTGAAGATCACATCAACTTCGCCGGCACCTTTATCGTCAACGCTGCGCCATTCATCATCAGTATTGACTAAACCACCACGCCAACCGACTGCGCTGAAATCGCCTTTGTTTAGTTCGGTGAGAACCGGCGTAATTGCATCACCTGTAAATCGAGTTGATGGGTCCATGATGACCATGTATTTGGCAGATAAATTCTTTAGTAAAGCATTGGCGCTTTCGCCCCAGCCAAAGTTTTCGGTAATTGAAAGCAATTGAAATTGCAGATCAATTTCCTCAACTAAATCTGCGGGTTCCCCTATAACGAAGGCCACTATCGGAGTCTTGGTGTTTGCCTTTATTGATCTCACAGTTTCAGCAGCATCTGATGTAAATCCATCAATAATGATTGCAATTGCGATATCGCCTTCAACTTTGATCGCTTTAATGTCGCGGGTTGAAGCATAAGTTGGAAAGCGTTCCTTAGCGCGGAATTCGTAGCCACCAGCAACATCAATTACTTCAAATCCCAGCGCCGATATTTGATCGCGCAGTTGATCAGCCGTTGCGAAATCTTTCGCCGCACGCGCATCAAGGCGTGCTTGTGCTAACTGTTCCTTGCTTTGCGGCTGGGTCATTTTTTAATTACGACTGCCTTGGCCATTCCGAGAACTTTGACACCAGCTGATGTTGCAACTAAATCGATTTTGATTTGATCGCCATCAACTTCAGTTACTGTCCCGTTGATTGTTAAATCCACTTTTGCACCTGCTGGAACGATAACTGGCTTGATGAAGCGAGCGCCAAATTCTTTAACGGTGCTTGTGCCGCCCGACCATTCGGTGACGTACTTTCCGACCAAAGCCATAGTTAACATGCCGTGCGCAATCACATTGGGAAGGCCAACAGAGAGTGCAAACTCTTCGTTTTGATGAATTGGATTCTGGTCACCGCTGGCATTGGCATATGCCTTAAGCATCGCACGGTCGATGTAGACAATCTTTTCCGCAAGCGCTGTACCTACTTCGGCATTAGTGATACTCATGCGCGCACCACCAAAGTCGACCAAGATGAGATAACTAGTTCATCCGCGCGATGAAGATCTGAACGGACGCTAACAATTTCATTTCCGGCGGCTACTCGGTAGCTCTCGATAGTTGCAGAACAGCGAAGTGAATCCCCTGCTTTGACTGCGCTAAAGATTTCAAACTTCTGGTCGCCATGAACCAAACGAGACCAATCCAAACCGATTTCCGGCTTGGTTAAAATGCTTTGGAATTGATCGAGTGAAATGCGAATTGTGAAAGTTGGAGGCGCAATTGTTGTATCGGTTTCGCCAATAACGGCAGCGAAGGTATCAATTTCTGATTGTGAAATAGAGATTGCATCAGCACCAGCGAAGGTGCGCCCGACAGAATCGGGTGCGAGCATTAGCGAGTTTCGCGGTGAAGAGTTGAAGACTTGCAACGTGGACAGAACTTCTTGAGTTCCATACGGTCTGGATCGTTGCGGCGGTTCTTCTTGGTGATGTAGTTGCGCTCTTTACAGTCAACGCATGCCATGGTGATCTTTGGACGAACGTCCGCGCTCTTGCTTGCCATGGTCTTGCTCCTTTTATCTGTTACGTACCTGTTTGGTACCTATTTATTACAAGGCGCTTAGGTTACCTGAGCGATCTCGTAGCGCGAAATTCACGCTTGTTGAACTAGTAGCGGAGGCGGGATTTGAACCCACGACACAGCGATTATGAGCCGCTTGCTCTACCAAGCTGAGCTACCCCGCCAAGGGTTGTGCATTTTCGAGCCCCCCACCGGAATCGAACCGGTGACCTTTTCCTTACCATGGAAACGCTCTACCGTCTGAGCTAGGGGGGCAATAGGTAGAGGTGTGAGTGTACGTCAGTTGCGCCAAAATTTAAAAATTAGCGGGCTGGATCAAGCGTGACTTTGCCCGTTGTTTGGCGGGCCAGCATCGCTTCGTGGGCTTTTCTCGCCTCGGATAATCCATAGGTTGCACCGATAACAGGATTCAATTTCTTCGCAACGATCAACGCAAACAACTCGTTTAGAACATCGCCCATCAACTCTTTCTTTCCAAAGCAGTGCGATAGCCAAAAACCTGCAACGGTCTTCGTTCCACCCATGAGTACTCCGGGATTAATTGCAGTTGGAGCCGTACGAGATGCCATTCCAAATGTGACCAAGCGACCGAATGGTGCAAGTACTGCAAGGCTGTCGTCAAATGTTTTGCCACCAACCATTTCCAAAACGATATTCACTTTTTTACCGCCATTTGCAGCGATCATTGCACCAGCTAAATCATCAGAATTGGCATCTACTAGTTCATCGGCGCCGAGTGATTTTGCGAGAGCACCCTTTTCATCAGATGAGGTAACCGCAATTACTTTGGCGCCCCACATCTTCGCTAACTGAATCGCTAACGAGCCAACACCACCGGCTGCTGCTTGGATTACAACAGTTTCACCTGGCTGTACATGCGCCATAGTTTTCAAGATATGCCAGGCAGTTGTGCCTTGCACCAACATGGCAACTGCCTGTTCATCAGTGACACCATCAGGAATATCAACACACATCACTTTATGTGCAAGAACTTTCTGCGCATATCCGCCCGTTGTGGCGCTAGCCAAAACTCTGCGGCCGCTTTGAGTCTTTCCGACAACTTCTAGACCCGGAATCAGCGGCAGTTCTTGCTTGGAAAGATATGAGTTTTCAGTTTGATGGGTATCTGCATAGTTAATTCCGATGCAAGAAACATCTATTAACTCTTCAGTTTCACTTGGCACTGGATCAGCCAGATCAACTAGTTCGAGTACTTCTGGACCACCAAATTTGCTGATCTGAATAGCTTTCATCTTTAAACCTTATCCCACCAGATAACAGCGAGGTCCCGTTTGGTGACAAAGGGATGGTCAAGAAGAAATTCTTTAACCTCATTTAGCCTTGAGGGAGGAAGGCAGAGCCGGACTCGGGTTCTCTCGGCGATTTCATCAGCGCTTTGATCCAGTGGGAAATCTGCAGAAAACTTTTCGATGTTAGCGCTGATACCCATCTTATTTAGTACAACAAGTAAGTCATCCGCATTAGGGGACGTTGGGCGAACTAATTTCCAGAAGTGTTCCCACCCAGCCGATGCGGATGTCATTGGGTGAACTATCGGAAGTTCTATGACTACTCGTTTACTGGCGTGGTTATTTAGAGCCTTTAAGAACGGTTCAATATCTCCAACGTTATAGACAACGTGATGGACCGTAACAACTTCTGCGACTGGGACTTGTTCGGCAATTGCGGGCCAAAAACCTTCATGAACTTCTGAATCGATATTTCTTTCTATGGCATTTTGAGAATACATTTCGAGCATTTCTGCTTGGTGATCTATCCCAATGACATGATTTCCATGTTTAGCAATTGCAAAGGTGGCAACCCCGCCGCCACATCCAATATCTAGAACAGTCCCCTTTGTAGAAAGTGCTTCTCTCGCCTTTACGTGTGAAGGTGAATCATTAATTTCTTCTGGCAATGCAAATAAAGCTGGTGGATGAACCCATGGAGCGACTTCTGCTTGGTCCAATATTTCTTGAGGAATGGCCCAGCTAGCTAAATCGCGCTTCCACTTTTCGGCTGCCGCGTTACTCACTTTTTTGTTGGGCAGCTTCTTCTGCTATTTGCTTACGGATGTCATCCATATTTACCGCTTGGATTGAGGCAATTAATTCGCGTAGTGAAGGTTCAGGAAGTGCTCCCGCTTCACGGTAGAGGAGGACTCCATCTCGAAATGCCATTAGCGTTGGGATCGAGGTTATCCCCGCTGCCGCAGCGATCTCGCGCTCAGCTTCTGTATCAATCTTGGCGAAAGTTATCTCTGGAAATTCTTCTGAAACCTTTTCGTAAACAGGTCCGAACATGCGGCAAGGTCCACACCACTCCGCCCAAAAATCTACGAGCATGATTCCGCCTTTTTCAATTAGCCCCTCAAACTCTGCACTTTTTACATTTACGCTAGCCACTTATTTACGCTCCATCTCTGAGGATTTATCTTGATCTAATTCTTTCGGAAAACTAATTTGGCAAGAAGATTCTTTGGCAAGTCTTTGCTGAACTGCAAAAGCAAGGAGCAATACTCCTAACCAGGCTAGGAAGGGTTGCACTGGAGCAAAATATTTAATTGCACCTGTTGACCCCAAGGCGATTAGAACTAACTTATTACAAACTGGGCAACCGACAGCTAGGTATGAAAGAACTGCACCTACCCCACCGATTTTTATCGATTTCTCTTCGGGAGTAATTACATCATTTCTAAAGTAACTAGCAACTAATAACCCAGAAAGAACGCTAGTGATAACAAGTACCGGAACTGACCATGGAGTAACTTCAACAGCTCTACCAAATACGGGATTCTCAATAACGGCAGTTGGCAAGCCAACTACAAGATACGTAACGATCGCTGCAATCGCTGCAACCAACCAACGCCTTGCGCTCCATGAAAAGAGCGCTGAAAAACAATTTGGCATCCTAAATTATTTTTTCCCACCAAATAGACGACTTAGTAAGCCCGGTTCCTTTGGATCATTGGCGTGGCCTTGGCAACGCTGGCTCTTTGGAACACCTTTGAGTGCGATTTCAATGTGATTTCCACATCCAGACCATGAAGGCTTTCCGCATTTTCTACAAGTTGTACGACTACACATTTGCTATCTCCTTAGTTGCGATTGGTGAATTACTCCAGGTGAGGTATCCCCCATCTAGATTTACTGCATTAAAACCAAGTTCCTTTAACAACATAGTTGCGGTGTGCCCACGCTGACCGACTTGGCAATTGACCAATACGTTTTTGTTTTTTAGTTCAGTTACTCGGTCTCTGATTTCATCAACCGGCATGCTGATTGCACCCGGTATTGAACCGCGTCCATATTCTGCTGCTGTACGCACATCAACTAAATCAAAACCTTTTGCGACGAAATCATCGATCTGATTCCATTGTGCTGTTTCTAGGAGTCCAGAAATTAGGTTTTCCGAGATGTAGCCCAACATATTTACTGGATCCTTTGCAGAGCCAAACGGTGGCGCGTATGCGAGTTCAAGATCTGCAAGTTCAGGTGCAGTAATTCCGCCGCGAATGGCAGTCGCAATTACATCGATGCGCTTATCTACGCCTTCGATACCGACGCCTTGCGCACCAAGGATTTCTCCCGTGGTTGGATCAAAGAGAAGCTTTAACGCCATTTGCTTCGCATCTGGGTAATAGCCTGCATGTGAATTTGGATGAGTGTGGATTGCCATATAAGCGCGACCATCTGCAGATAGGCGCTTTTCGTTCCACCCAGTTGTAGCGATCATTAGGTCAAAAACTTTTACGATCGCGGTTCCAATAGTTTTTACTGGTCGCGTAATTAGACCGGATATATGGTCGGCTGCAACGCGGCCATGGCGATTGGCTAAGTTAGCGAGTGGAACAAGAGTTGCCTCACCATCAAGAGCATCAACCTTTTCTGCAGCGTCTCCAACAGCGTAAATATCTGGATCGCTAGTTCGGTTGAAATCATCAACTTCGATTCCACCACGTGCACCGACTTTTATATCGGCGGCTTTTGCTAAAGATGTATCTGGACGCACACCTATAGCGAGGATCACCAAGTCAGCAGGCAGAACTGCACCACTGGTCAGAGTTACCGTAGCCGGATCGATCGATGAAACCCCGTCGGCGAGATGAAGTTCTACACCTTGCAAAGCCATTTCCTTTGCAACTAGCGATGCCATCTCTGGATCGAGGGGTGCAAGAACCTGAGGCATTGCTTCGACGAGGGCAGTCTTAATTCCGCGATGAATTAAATTCTCCGCGATTTCAACTCCGATGAAACCTCCGCCGATAACAACAGCATTAGCGGGCTTCTCATTTACGCGGTTGGTGATTCGTTCAACATCTTCGACGGTGCGCAGAGTCATTGCACGTTCCACACCTGGGATAGGTGGTACTACCGGAGAAGCCCCTGGACTAAGAATTAACTTGTCGTAGCCGATTTCGGAAACTTCTTTTGTAAGCAGATTACGTACTGAGACCATCTTATTAACTCGATTTATAGCGGTAACTTCGCTGGAGATGCGTACATCCAAGCGAAAACGCGTATGCAGGCTTTCTGGGGTTTGAAGAAGCAAATCTTTCTCTTCTTCAATTACTCCGCCTACATAGTAAGGAAGTCCACAGTTGGCATAAGAAACGTGACCGCTCTTTTCAAGAACGATAATTTCTGCATTTGCATCTAAGCGACGAGCACGAGTTGCAGCTGACATTCCACCAGCAACTCCACCGATAATTACAATTTTCATTAGTTAGCTACCAATGGAAGTCCGGCAGCTGCCCACTCTTGAACGCCTGCATTGAGGTTATAGAGGCTTGAGAAACCAGCATCTTTCATCGTTGCAACCGCGTTTGCAGATCTACGCCCGCTTCGGCAATACACCGCATATGTCGCGGTCTTGTCTAGCTTTTCAATTTCTGATGCAAAACTTGGGTTTTCAACATCAATGTTGATTGCGTTGACCAAGTGCCCTTCCATGAATTCGCCAGGGGTTCGCACATCAAGAGTGATTACTCCACTTTCAAGTGTTTTCGTCTGAAATTCTGTGGCGCCTAAATCAGTCGCTCCCGATGAACTGCATCCGGTTAGAACTAGAAGTGCGCTGACAATTACTGCAATTTTCTTTTTCATGGTTTCCTTTATGCCAAACTCAAGAAAAGTTTCTGTAACTTTTCGGTGACGGCTTGGCTGTTGTTTTTGTTGTCTTCGATACATTCTTTTAAACTGGCAGAAATCAGTGTAAAACCAGCGGTCGTGACCGCCTTGTTGATGGCCGCTAACTGAGTAACGACATCTTCGCAATTGCGACCTTCTTCAAGCATGCGAACAACGGCGCCCATCTGACCTTGAGCCCTCTTCATCCGCTTAGCAATCGCCTCAACTTGATCCTGGTCTTGCAAGATGTGCGTCGGCGACTTAGTCGATGTTGTCTTAACTTGAGCCATCAGTGGGTCCCTTTCATGATCATCTTCACCATTCGTATGTTCAGTGCAAAAAAGCGCCAAATTTGAAGTGGCAGATATTTGCGCTGCTTAAGAGTTTTTTTAGTCGGCAGTGGTGCACCTGTTAAATCTGCACTGTTCTCAATCATCATTTTCTCCTTATTCCGGAATCAAAAACCAAAATGGACGAGCTTTTGCTTTGTAGATAAACATGAAGTGCAGCAAGTATTTAATCCAGTGTGCAGCAAGTCCGAGTTCACCATAAGTGTCGTTAACACTGCGTCCACTTTCTGGAAAACGAACATGATCGGGGACTACTGGATACATGGTCATCGCTGCGGCAGAACCAGAGCGCATTCCTGAACCAGCGGATGCGATGCAAGCTGCACCCATATCAGCCATTGATGCTTCATGAGCTTTTTGTTGATCGCCGTTTTTAATGCGGTCAATGATTGTCAGTGCTGCAGTCTTGCCCATAACGCCCGATGGCATTCCTGTGCGTGGTGGGCTAGGTGCAATCACTGTTCCCGTAACGCTTTTGCGAGGTTTCGAAATTTGATGTGGTGGAGCAAAGGCAATTCCTACGCCAAAGATGTTTGCGTACTGAGGTGATTGATAAGTATTTGGCCAATCAGAAGCCAGCCATTCGCCGTATTCCTTAGGCGTGTAATCAGCATCTACGCGCATAAATCCGCTCGGTGCGAATAACTTGTCGGATATATCTTCGCCTGCCTTATTGAAAGCCTTAAGGTCAACGCCACGAAATGGGGGCAATAACATTGCGAAATCAAACTCTAAAGTGCGTTTGATTCCGTCGAGTTGCTCGTAATGAATAACTCCAGGCTCAATTTTTTCGACGTGAGACTCCAGAATCGCAGTCACGCCTCGTTCGCGGAATAGGGATTCGGTCCACAATTTACTTGTTGTCTGAAAACCACGTTGCGCGAAAGTCATTCCACCAACACCAAAATCGCCCAACTCAAATTCGTTAGTTAGATAAACGATTTCGGCTAGATCACGAACTCCGGCTTCGCGAATTTCATGTTCTACGTTAAATACGTACTCAAACGCTGCGCCTTCGCAAGTGCACGTTCCATGGCCAACGCCAATTACTAGGCGCTGCTTCTTGCCCGCTTTCATAAGTGCGATGACTTCTTCGAGTTTATCTGCTGCTTCGATTGCGTGGGATGGAGTGCAAACCGAAACAGTGTGGCCATCTGGACCAAGCCCTGGCGTAGCCGCAAAGTTTAATTTTGGTCCGGTTGCGTTGATTAGGTAGTCGTACTCAATATTTACAATTTGACCGTTTTTGGTGGGATCTGTGTATGCAACAGTTACAAAAGCATTATCAGATGTCGTACTTCCCTCTGGGTGAATTTCAGTTCCTAGGGCTTGGTGAAATTCAATTCCTTTGCGCTTATAAATTGGAGCAAGCGGGAAAGTTACCTGCTCTGTCGTCATCTTTCCTACGCCAACCCAAATATTGGAAGGTATCCAGTTCCATTTTGAATTAGGCGTAACCATGATGACTTCGTGCTTCTTTGAAAGCGATCGTCTTAGGTGAAGCGCAGCTGTGTGACCTGAAATGCCAGCTCCTAGAATTACGACTCTAGCCATGAATTAGCCCTCGCAGGTACAGATTTGATCTTGAGGAACGCCGGCAAGTGCATCATCGATGTGGCCACCACAGCCAGACCAGGTGTACTTCTTGCAGTTTTGGCAGATAACTCGAGAACACATATTGACTCCTTTGTGAGGTGCTTATGGAGTCAATCTAGCATACCCCTAGGGGTATAAGGCAAATCGAGGTTTTAGGCTCAGAAGTACTTACGGAATATCTTCCTAAAGCGCTTAGTGATGCGCTTATTAAGCTTTAGGGTCTGCTCAATTGGTGAAACCGCCATCAATTTAGCGTGAGACGGTTCATCTGGAGTGCTCACATCTTTGAGTGCCGGCGAATTTTGGTCAAGAGAATCCGCGATGCGATCGATATTGGCAACCATCGAGAGTCCTCGAATGATTTGTTCTTGATCGGCATCCTTGGCATCTTCAATCAGTGATTCCGCAAGGGCTGCGCCAGCTTCGCGCGCATCATCTGTAGCTGTTGTCGTTGTTTCAAAATCTTCATCATCATCGAATTTTGATGTAATCGCATAACTTGCAGCAGACAGTGCCACCGCAATTTGTTTCTTTGTTGAATCAGCAATTCCGCCACTCACTGCAGAATCAAAGAGCGTTCTGGCGATTGTTCTGACTTGAACCAATGTGTGTTCAATTGCAATTCCTTGAACATAAACTTCTTCGGCTTCATCTTTTTCTGCAGTTGGAAACCAACGTGCATGTCCACGGGCTTCGACAGACTGTGCGCGTATAGCAGGAACCGCTTCCATAAGAAGTCTTGCTTTAGCCAACCAGTTGCCAGCCTCTTTTTGGGTATAACCAGCGGCAACGCCTTCAGACATCTCTGCCAACAAATCAGCAGCCTTAGCGCTGACATCAGTGATTTGATTGATTGCACGCCCCACAGGAGTGTTTGCATGTGAGAAGTAAGAAAAGACAATTGCAATTGCCGCGCCAATAAGCGTTGATCCCAAGCGATGAGTAGCGGTTGTTCCGCTGATTCCTGGGCCAATAACAATCAGGGCGGTTACTGGAACATTTACAGAGGCAACTTCTCCAAGATGCAGTGCACGAGCAACGACCGCGCAGAGAATTACAGTCAGACCAACGGCTATAAATCCAAAATCAAATATGGAAACGTTTAGCAGCGCAACGGATGCGCCAATAGCCGTTCCGACGATCTGTCCAAATCCTTCGCGAACTGATTTATGCAGAGAAATGCGG
>CAITKS010000092.1 GCA_903893085.1 uncultured Actinomycetes bacterium
TGGTTCTTGGCGCCACCAAGTGATTGCACGCGCTTTCCAGCCTTGGCGCATTCTTCGTAGATATAACGTGCAATTGGTGTTGAGCCAACGAATGAAATCGCTTCAACATCAGGGGAGTGCAACAAACCATCAACTGATTCTTTATCGCCATTTAGAACGTTAAATACGCCATCAGGCAAGCCCGCTTCTTTCCATAACTTGCCGATCCAAATTGCAGCTGATGGATCTTTCTCTGATGGCTTCAATACAACAGTATTTCCGGCAGCGATAGCAATTGGAAAGAACCACATTGGCACCATCGCTGGGAAGTTAAAGGGAGAGATGATTCCAACAACGCCAAGTGCTTGGCGAGTTGAGTAAACATCAACACCAGTGGAAACATTTTCAGAGTAATAACCCTTAATAAGTTGTGGCATTCCAACTGCAAATTCGACTACCTCTTGACCACGTGTAATTTCACCGAGCGCATCAGATAAAACCTTGCCGTGCTCGCTTGTGATGATTTCTGCAAGCTCACCTTTTTTCGCATTTAATAGTTCGCGAAATTTAAAGATAACTTGCTGACGCGCAGCAAGTGAAGTCTTTGACCAACCCGGAAATGCTTTCTTTGCAGCAGATATCGCCGCATCGATTTCGGCACCATTTGCTAAGGCAACGCGCTTTGTTTCAACGCCAAGTGCTGGGTCATAAACAGGTGCGGTGCGCCCAGAGGTGCTTACATATTCTTTATTGTCGATCCAGTGATTTACGGTGGTAGTCATAGGTTCATTCTATGACGGCAACCCCAGACTTATAAACGGCCCTGATCTGGATCCCCGCCACATCATGAGGCGCAACTTCCATCGGATTCGTGGCCAGAATCATTAAATCTGCCTGCATTCCAACTGCGATCCGGCCAAAACGCTTCTCGTTAAATCCTTGATATGCCACGGCTTCAGTGTAAAAACTCAAACTCTCTTCAACCGAAATTGATTCTTGCGGACTCCAACCCGAAGCTGGCGCGCGATCTGGTGATTGGCGATGCGTCGGAACAGCAAGTGCAGCAAGTGGAATGTAAGTGGTTACTGGCCAATCGCTGCCATAACTTATTCGCGCACCAGATCTGACCATAGATGCCAATTGATATTGGCGGTTATTTCGTTCATCACCAATTCGTGGTGCGATTAGTTCTTTATTCATCGGATCTAAATACATCCAAAGAGGTTGGAAATTTGTGATGACACCAAGGGATGCAAACCGCGGTAAATCAGCGGGATCAATTAATTGTGCATGCACAATCACCGGGCGGCGATCCCATTTTGGATTAATCGCAGCCACCTTTTCAATCGTGTCGAGAGCCTGACGAACCGCGGCATCACCGATCGCGTGCATATGTAATTGGTAGCCCTGTGAATCAAATAAAACAGCGGCATCCAAAATTTCATCATCGTTCCAAATTAAAAGTCCAGAAGAAGTTGGATCATCAAGGTAAGGCGATAACAAGGCCGCGGTGCCAGCAGATAAAGCACCATCTCCAATTATTTTGATCGTCTTGCAAGCAAGTTTTGATTTCGGTCCCAGTGCATTGATTTGATCGCGAATACGAGCGAAATAATCCACGTTATCTCGCCAAGAATCTGGCTGAGCCAACATGTAAATATCCATATCAATTTTCAACGCACCAGATTTATCTGCGGCGATATATGCCTCTGCCATGCCGGGTGTAATCCACGCATCAACGGCAGCCGTAACACCACTTTCCAAATACCGATCTGATGCCCAAGCAATAGCCGCCACATCATCTTCTAGCGTTCGCTCTGGTGCGCAATTCATAATCAAGTCCATCGCAGATGGCTCACGCAAAGTCCCGCGCGCCGTTCCGTCGGGATTACGCGCAATAGTTCCGCCATCAGGATCAACTGTTGCAGCAGTAATCCCAGCGATCTCAAGTGCTTTGCTATTTACCCAAATCGTATGGTGATCAACTGCTTGCAAAACAACGGGACGATCACTGACCGCTTCATCTAACCAACTTGCTAAGAAATCTCCACCTGCAACAACAGCTGCTTCATAAGCGCCACCAATAATCCAAGGAGTATTTGGATTGGCATCAGCAAAACGTTTTACCTCAGCCACAATCTCTTCAACGGATTGCAAACCATTTACCAAAGGTCCCTGTGCTTCGCGCCCTGCAAATAAAGGATGTGCGTGTCCATCCATAAACGCTGGCGCCAAGAATCCACCGCGCAAATCAACGAGATCATCACCAGGTTGAGCAGAGCCATTTAATTCAACAATCTTTTCGGCCTCAATGCGTACAGAAGTGGCAATGCAACCAGCGCTGCACCAAATCGTGCCGCCGCTAAAGAAAGTTGTCACTTACGCCTCCTAGATTCTGCGTAAGTCTAAGGGTTACTTCTTTTTATATCCCGCTGGGCACTTAGGGCTTGTTCCACTTACCTTCTTGGTGGTCTTTCCTTTTAAGCAAGTGATAGTCACTGACTTCTTAGCAATAGGCTTAGCTGTCATTGAA
>CAITKS010000093.1 GCA_903893085.1 uncultured Actinomycetes bacterium
TGCGCTTAATTTAATTAAGTTGCGCAGATCACTATCTGTGGTTTACCCTTGCCTTTCACCAAACTGGTGAAGGTCTAAATAGGCGAAGAAGGAGAATGAACGATGTTTCTTACATCTAAGCCATTCACCACAGCACGCGTTACACGCGGCGCTGCTACTTCGCCTGCCAATTTCCATGCGACTACAAAGAAGAATACAAATTGGCCCGCAGCGTCAAAGCCAGCGTTTTACGCAGCTTTTTACGCCGTGGATGAGGCCACAGGAGGTTCGATCGGATAACACCGATAGACGCCAAACCTAAGGCCTCAACTCCACAAAGGAGTTGAAGGCCTTTTTTTATTATCCAAAAGCAACCAAACCAATCCAAAGAAAGAAATCGAGAGAGAAGAAAGTGGGTGAGAACGATGAGCGTTCTCTACAGCGAACTACAGGTACCAGGTTGGGCAGAAACAGGCGAGAAGATCGGTCTCTATGAAGTGACCGGTACATATGACTCGGCCATCGCCTTTACGTTGCCATGCCATAACGCTGATCCTGAACTCTTCTTCTCCGAAAGTGATGAAGGAATTGCTCAGGCGAAAGCGCTTTGCGGCAGCTGCCCTGTGCGAAACAAATGTTTAGACGGTGCCTTATCCCGCCAAGAACCATGTGGTGTTTGGGGAGGACAGCTAATCGAAGATGGCGTGATTATCGAACGTAAGCGCCGTGCGGGACGTCCGCCGCGCATTGCAGCGTTCGTGTAATTACTTCTATCGGCAGGTATCCGTTACCAGCGATGGTCATGCGAGAATTAACGCATGACCATCGCTAACTACGTTTACACCGCACTTGATTGTGATAATCCAGTTGAACTTGCTCACTTTTATTCAAAGATAACTGGGCTAAAGATTCAACCATTTGATGAAGGTGAAACTGCAGAAACCTGCGAATGGCTTGAATTATGGGATGAAAATGAGCAAACCAAGATGGCTTTTCAAAAGATTGAAAACTATCGCAAACCAACTTGGCCAAAGGGCGATCTGCCACAGCAGGCGCATATGGATTTCCACGCTAAAGATCTAGATATTGCCGAAAAACAACTTCTCGAAATAGGAGCGGTTAAGGCTGAGTTTCAACCTAAGCCGCATCGCTTCCGCGTTTATTTAGATCCCGCAGGACATCCATTCTGTATCGTGCAGAGCGATGACGATTAAGTAGTTATCTCATCTTTAGGAGTACTGTTTATTTATGGCAACAACAGCGAAGAAAGCAACAACAAAAAAGACCGTGGCGAAGAAAAGTGCGACCAAGGTAGAAGTTAAAGAAGTTAACCAAGGCGTGGATTGGCGTTCACTCTATTTATATGCGGTGAGCCTAATAACTCTTCTTGTCTGCCTCTTTACGGTAATTAGCCTTATCAATCGTGGGTTAGATCTGATCGTTCCCGATCAAGGCTATGTTGATCCTTACGCAGTGCAGAACGATCCCAAAGTTGATCCAGAAGTTATTAAACAAGCCAATATTGATCAGAATCGACGCAACGCAATCCGCGGAATAACTAGTTCTCTTGTGACTTTGCTAGTGACGGTTCCAGTTTATTTGTATCATTGGAAAATGGTTCGAAAAATCTCGCGCTAACTTAAATTTAAACGCCAGCGGGAGCGATCTCAGGGAACCAGGAAAGCGCTTCATCGCGGAACTTTCCTTCAGCTTCTAGTTGGCAGAAAATTCCAGTTGTTCCCAATGTGACGCGATGAATCAATACATATTCGGCAGGCAAATTGAGTTGGAACCCGATCTTTGCGGTTGGATTACGTGGATCACCAACGCGGGCGCTTTGATCGCGCAACCATTCGCGTGAGTATTTAAATGTTTCAGTACGAAGTGGCTCAACAAGTGGAACCAAGAAATCAAGAACCAAATTTGGATCCACATCCACTTCGGCCAAGATAAATCCATCTTTCTTAAAGCCGTCATATAACGCCTGGGCGTCATCATCGAGGGCGTGCTTCAAGAGATTCTTAAATGGCTCAGGGAATCCATTGGGCAGACGGTTGCAGGCACCGAAATCTAATACTCCGATGCGACCATCTGCGAGCAAACGGAAATTTCCAGGATGCGGATCAGCATGCAATAAACCAGCGCGCTCTGGACATGTGAAATGGAATCTAGCTAAACGCATACCGGCGTTGTTGCGTTCTTCCTGTGTTCCGCTAGCGATTATCTTGGAAAGCGGAATTCCTTCTAGCCACTCAGAGACAAGAACTTTATCTGCGGCCATAACAACTTTTGGAATTGCAACATCTGGATCATTTTCATAAGCACGCCAGCAAGCTTCCTGCGCTTCGGCTTCATATTTGTAATCAACTTCTTCGATGATTCGCGCGCGCAGTTCTTCCAGCAAAGGCTTCATCTCGAGCCCTGGCAGGACCAACTGGAAAATTTTGGCAAAGCGTTGGATCTGATTTAAGTCAGAAATTAAAGCTTCCGCAGCACCTGGGTATTGAATCTTTACCGCAACAGGACGCCCATCTTTCCAAACGCCTTTATGTACTTGTCCGATTGAGGCAGAAGCAGTTGGCTTGTCATCAAATGAAGTGAAGTTATCGCGCCAATTCTCGCCTAGCTCTTTCGCTAAAACTTTATGCACAACGCGTGTTGGCAAAGGCGGTGCGGACTCTTGCAACTTTGTAAGCGTTTCGCGATATGGCTTAGCAATGTTTTCAGGAAGCGCTGCTTCAAAGACTGAGAGCGCTTGCCCGAACTTCATCGCTCCGCCTTTTAACTCTCCAAGAACTTTAAAGAGTTGTTCGGCTGTCTTCTCTTGAATATCTGTAATAACTACCGATGAAGATTGGCCGACTAATTGTCTGCCGAGTCCAAGAACGCCGCGACCTGCAAGTCCGACCGGAATAGAAACCATCTTGGCCGAACGTGCAGCAGTTGATTTCGGGATCTCAGTCTCGATCTCATTTTTCTTGGCCATCCCCGTATTGTTCATAAAAATCTGAGGATGCGCTATTTGAAAATGGTCTACCAGCTACATCCACACATGGGATGGCGAGAAATGGAGATGTGTTTTGTGTTACAGAGGTCAAGTAAATCGATAGATATCGCTTCGGTGGAAAGTGCGCAAAAGCCGGTATCAATAAGTTGCAGCAATTGCGCCGCTATCAGTGCCGCCAAGTAATTTGCCCCAACTATTGGCAGCTCATCTTTTATTGCGTCACTTTCCAGAATTGTTGCTCGACTTTGATCTGCAATCGTCAATTCGCAACAACGGCTGCAAGGAGTTATTGCAGGCTTAATTAATGGGGTAATCGTTAAGTAACCACCACTAATTTCACTAACAAGTAAATGTTCTTGCCCAGCAGCCATCCAGAGTGCAAGAAGTGCCGAATCTATTTCGCCGAAGTGAATCTTGATTACTTTCTCTGCAAATCCTGCAGGTATTTCTTCTGCGCTTTCATCGTAGCTTTGCGGAAAGAGCGCTACCGATTTCGCTCTTTCGGTGCAGATTGATTTAAAAACCTGTCCATAATCAACGGCGGCTATGAATCCTCCAGAGATATCTAGATCTGAAACAAGTTCGTGGCCGCGGCGGAACGAGGGAGCAAACTGGGTATGCGTTACACCACTGGCAATAAGTAGTGCAAACAAATGTTGAGCAGCGCGCGAGTCTCCTGAAATTTCGATGTGTGCACTTTGGCGAGCGCTCACAGTTGCAACTCCCGAATCGCAAACTCCGGGCAACCAACGCGTCAGCGTTAATTCGGGTGCGATGCGATTTTTCAGTTGTGCAAAAGATGCATCTTTACTTCGATCACTTGCCTTGGCAGCGCGTTCGGCGATATTTGAAATGAAACGTTGTGAAATTTGGATTGCACTCATTTGTGTCTCAAGAAATTCGAATGAGTGCAACTGCGCAAGCAGTTCATCTAAGTCATCAGCGCTGATCCCGATCACCGCCTCGAGCTCGGCTCGGATCAGACCCCGTTTAAGGCAGGCAAATATTTCGGGAGCAAGGGGTGAGTTAACGGATATCCGGCTGCGCAGAGTGCCGAAGAAGAAGTACCCTGCCTGATCAGCTGAATATAGGTTGATGCCAGATTTGAATTTGAGCTGTGATGTAGTCATCTGCAAAGGATTGGCGCCTAGACCACTCGCCACCGGCGCACATGTGCGTAGCCGTTATCTGCGCTGCAAAAGATTTACGCATGGGATAAAAATAAATTCACCCCGTGCGCATCAATGTGTGATGTGCGACGGGGTGAATCTTTAGCGTTGGTGAACTGAAATTACTGAGCCTTGCCAAGAATTCTGTTGACCTTGGTGCCACAGACTGGGCAGATGCCCTGTGCCATGCGACGACCAGAGTCTGAGATCTTCACAGTGCCTTCGAAGTCACGCTTCTCTTTGCACTTAACGCAGTAAGCGTCACCCTTGTATGTCTCTGCTGTCATAATTGCCTCCAATCGCCGAATGGGCTCCGAGCGCCCACGCGTGCAAGCATGACGATACCCCTCGCCACGCTCAAATACGCAGAACTAGCCCCCGTTTGTGCGTAATTTTTTTAGCTCAACAGGCTCAGCCAGGGCGCGTTCGGCCGCTTCATAGCCATCGAGATAGGCGCTAGCCAGTTCAGAGTCCTCAAATCGAGCCAAAACCTCGGTGAACTCGGGGCCATGGTCAAAATGCTGCAGATGGATCGCTTCATGGAAGAGGACGTAATCCAGCGCGTAATCCGGGGCGAGCTTGAGGCGATCTGAGATGCGAATCGTGCGGTCAACGCTGGTGCAAGATCCCCAGCGCTCGCGCATTGGGCGCCAGTTAATCGATGCGGGGCGGGCAGTGATTTCGGGGGCTAGGGATGCCATTAGTTCGGCTGTGCGCTCTACTAGGCGTTCTTCGCTGGGGATACGTAAATTTTCTTGGCTACGAATCTTTGCAATCATCTCGGGGACGATGGCATGTTCATCGGCTTTGCTCATGCGAGCAGGAATTGAAACGATTATTCGCCCGCCTTGGCGATATGCCGAGATATTTCGCTTTCGCCTTGCCGATCGAATCACAATTATCTCACCCTCTGAAATTCCGGGCAGGGTTAGATCGTTTTCATCGGTTTCACTTGCGGCCACAGATGAAAAGTACTCCTTGGAATCGCAAATTCGATTTAAATCGGTGAAATCTCAAGTACGTGTTGAGAGATTTAAGAAAAAATAATTTTGCATTACATCGAAAATTACAGGTGTGTCAAATCTCTATTTATTTGATTCTCAGCAGATTTGGTCATAAGTTGCGCTTACGAAGTCCTCGGATAACTGTTTGATCTATCTGCAAGGGGAAGGCAGATAAATCAAATTAGCGGCCGGGGACTTCGCTTTTTCTAGAAAGTTTTAACTAGATCAGCCCAGATAGATCATCTGGAATCGATGTGCTGGCCAAGAATTTTTCAGGATCCAGCAAATCATCGGCGGTTGGAAGAAGGCCGCTCCAAATTTGATCACGATCTGCAATTGATTTTACTTCGCGAATCTTTTTCCAAAAGGCGCTCGCCTCGCGAGTTAACTTTGGTGACACTTGCAATCCAAGCATCGAAGAAAAAAGTTGTTGTGCAGGAGCGGCTGCAGCGCGACGACGTCGCAGCGTTTCGCGCAATTGTTCAATTGCTGGCAAACGATCGCCGGCAGCGAGCGCGGTTACTTCATCGGTCCATCCATCGATAAGCGCAAAGACGGTTTCTAATTTAAGAAGTGCAACTTTTTGTGCGGGTGATTCCTCTGGTGTGAATATTCCACTATCTAAGGCAAACCCCATGGCATCTTGTTCAGTTGCACCTTCACCGAGGTTTTCCTGCGCTTTTTCAAAGGCATCTTGGGCCTGTCGTTGAATGGCATCAATATCAATATTTATTCCCTTGCCGTATTCGACGACGGCGCTTTGAATGTAAGAAACCAACCAAGGATTATTAGCAAATAGTCGAGCAACTGCGCCCTCACGAAGTGCGTGATAGATAAACACTTCAGATTTTGCAATCTCTAAATCAGCAGCCCAAAGTTCTATATTTTCTGGAATGATGATGGCGCGCGCTGGATCAAGAAGGGGCAGCCCCACATCATGTGCGCCAGTAACAGATGTAGATAAGGTGCCAATTGATTGCCCAAGCTGGGTTGCGATCATGGTGCCGATAAATGAGCGCAGCATCATTGTGATCATCTCAATTGGCGGCTGGCCCTCAGTGCTTTCGCCCGCTTGTGCGTTCATCGCCTGGTCTAGCAAGTTCGATATCGCGGCAGATAAACCAGCGGCAAGTGGCTCCATCGTTTTATGCCAACCAGCCATAGTTTCATTTACCCAGTCCAGGCGGCTAGCCGCAGTTGGTGTTGTTGGAGCCGCAGGGAAAAGTGTGGCTTCATCTAGCCAGACTTCTGAA
>CAITKS010000094.1 GCA_903893085.1 uncultured Actinomycetes bacterium
AGGTCCAACTTGGGCATCTTTACCGATTGTTGCTTCGATGCAATTTGATTCGATGATCTTTGCACCACTTAATACGGTGCATGAATCAATGTTTGTACGAGGACCGATGATCGCGCCGGTGGCTATTTTTGAATTGCCCAAAATCGATGTTCCAGGATAAATAGTCACATCGCTAGCAATTTCTGCCGTTGCATCGATCCAAGTTGTTGTTGGGTCAAGGATTGTGACACCAGCACGCATGAACTCTTCGTTAATGCGATCGCGTAAAAGGGCAGCGCTTTCGGCTAATTGCACGCGATCATTGACGCCCAAGATTTCTACGAAATCTTCAATCATCGCGGCTGCAATTGAGCCACCTTCGTTACGCAGAATTTCAATGACGTCGGTCAAATAAAGTTCGCCTTGTGAATTATCAGTGCTGAGCTTTCCAATTGCACCCGATAACGCCTTGGCATCAAAGGCATAAACTCCAGAGTTAACTTCGTAAATAGCCTTAACAAAATCATCGGCATCGCGTTCTTCAACGATACGCAGTAATGAGCCGTCATCACCGCGAACTATGCGCCCATAACCAGTTGGATCTGGGTGTTCGGCGGTTAGAACGGAGGCGGTAAAGCCGCCTGCATGATGCAGATCAAGTAGTTGTTGCAGTGATTGACCGGTCAATAGCGGAGTATCTCCAGCGAGAATCAAGATGGTTCCTGAAATCTTTGTATCTGCGAGCGCTAATTGCGTTGCATGACCGGTGCCACCACGACGTTCCTGAAAGATGGTTGTAACACTTGGTGCAATATTTGATAAGTGCGCTTCAACGGCTTCGCGTCCGGCGCCAACAACAACGCGAACATGCTTTGGTTTTAGCGAATCGACAGCATTTAAAACATGTCCAACCAAAGTGCGACCAGCAACTTCATGGAGAACTTTTGGTGTGGAAGATTTCATACGAGTGCCTTCACCGGCGGCGAGAACAACAACCGTCTCGAGGTTTGCACTCATATGGGTAAGTCTAACCTGTGCGAATTGCTCCGCCATCTTCATCGGCGGGCAATTGAAATTGCTCCGCCACCAGGTATCGATCCTGGACCCTGGGCTTCAAAGGCCCATGTGCTAGCCACTACACAATGGCGGAACGCATATTCTCCCTCATAACAATGAGTGCTCGCGACCATTAGCGCCGCTAACCTGTCCTCTATGAGCGCGCACCGTGATGAAGTCGACCGCCTTATCGCGGCTTGGAAGCGTGAGCGCCCCGATCTCGATCTCAGTCCATTCGCAGTCCTTAGTCGAATCTCTCGAATTTCTCGCAATCTAGATATTGCACGACGTGATGCCTTCGCAGATTTAGAAACTTGGGACTTTGACGTTCTTGCTGCACTTCGTCGCGCTGGCGATCCTTATCAACTCTCCCCTGGCGTTTTAATGCAAGAAACCTTAGTTACCAGCGGCACGATGACAAATCGTTTAGATCGCTTAGAAGAGTTGAAATTGATTACGCGTCAACCAGATCCGGATGATGGACGTGGATCGCTTGTGACTTTAACCGCATCTGGAATGCGCGCAGTTGATAAAGCGCTCGAAGGCCTGCTCGATCACGAACGTAAGTTATTAACTGGCTTAACTCGCGAAGAACGAACTGCACTGGCAGAGTTATTAAGCACTCTGGCTGCTCACTTAGAGGAAAATTAACTAACTTTGGCGCCGTGCACGGGGCCATAAGCACGGGCCACGCTGCCAACAACGCCACTTGAGGTAAGCGCAACAGCTAAATCTAGCCCTTGTTCTTCATCGGCAACTAAGAATGCGACGGTCGGCCCTGAACCAGAAACGATTGCACCAAGTGCTCCATACTCTTCGCCGACATCGAGTACCAAAGTAAGTGCCGGACGCAATGAACAAGCTGCTGCTTGTAAATCATTTTGAAGGGCAAGTCCAACTGCTTTTGGATCTGAAGCTAAGAGAGATTGCATTAGTGAATCACTTGTTTGAGGCGCTGCAATTTCTAAACCCGAACGCAACCGATCGCACTCTTGATAAACGGCTGGGGTAGAAAGTCCTACTGAGGAAAGTGCTAATACCCAGTGATAAGTACCTCGTGAAAGCGCTGCGGTTAATTGATCACCACGACCTTGGCCAATTGCGGTTCCGCCAGTGATCATAAATGGAACATCGCTGCCCAACCTTGCACCAAATTCCAATGATTCTTCACGAGAAATATCTAAGTC
>CAITKS010000095.1 GCA_903893085.1 uncultured Actinomycetes bacterium
CGTAAATCAGATAAATCAAAGATAGAGATAGCGATCATTCACCGCCCACGTTATGACGATTGGTCTCTGCCAAAAGGCAAAGTCGAATCTGGTGAGTCACATATTTCTGCTGGTTATCGTGAAATTCAAGAAGAGACTGGTTATGAATCAACTTTTGGACCAGAAATCGGATCAGTTGTTTACACACTTGAAGGTGCTCCAAAGGAAGTTCGTTACTGGTCAGCTGCTGCAACTGTGAAAACTGGCAATCCAAATCCACAAGAAGTAGATGATGTTCTGTGGCTTGAACCAAATAAAGCAAAAGAGAAGTTAACCAATAAAGATGATCGTGCAATCGTTGATTTCTTTTTAGAATTTGGTGCAGACACCTTTCCAATTATTTTGTTGCGTCACGCAAAAGCGCTAAAGCGCACCGAATGGGATGGCGATGATGGAGATCGCCCACTTGAACATCGTGGCCAATTGCAGGCAAAGCGCTTGTTGCCAATTTATTTACCTTATGGAGTATCTGAAGTACATACTTCGGATGCGCTGCGCTGTATTGAGACAATTGATCTGATGGCCCGCCTAATTGAAAAGACACCAATATTTGCCTCTGATTTATCAGAATATGGTTTTGCTAAAGATAAAGATGCGCCACTTGATTACGTTCAAAATCTAATGGACCGTGGAATCCCGGCAATTGTCTGCAGCCATAACCCGATTATTCCAAAGTTGGTTAAGAAGCTGGTCGGAAAGAAATATTTCAAATCTATGGATCGTGAGTTAGAACCTGCTCAAGCCATTGTCCTGCATTGTCGCGCTGGCGAAGTTATTGCCTGCGATTGGATCGACGAACCAATTATTTAAATCAATTGGTTTAACGTTCCATCCAGTCTAGCCAGCGCAGAACAATGCCTTCACGCAGCGCCCAAGGGCAAATCTCTAATTCATTTATCTGCAGTTTCTCCATCGCAGTACGCGCAACAATCGCTCCCGCAACGATCTGACGAGCCCTGCTCTGTGAAACACCAGGAAGTTCGGCACGTTCTTTATTCGACATAGCCTGCAACCTTGGGATCATCTTTGTTAAGGAATTTAACTTTAAATACTTGGCATTGTCATCAAACCAATGCTCACCAAGCCGGGCTAAGGTTCTAAATGTTTTACTTGTTGCCACAAAGTGATCAGCAACGTGATCCATAATTCCGTCCGGTACAGATGCCTTAACTTCATCGGCGACATAACTTTCTAGCGCCTTAATCTCTTTTGAAGTATGCGGATCAGATCCGAGAAACTCGCGGGTTAAGCGTGATGCGCCAAGTGGCAACGAAATTGTTGCTTCAGCACTTTCATCATCGCCAACTGCAATTTCAAGTGAGCCTCCACCAATATCTAATACAAGCAAACGCCCACTTGACCATCCCAGCCAACGGCGAACTGCCAGAAATGTCATACGCGCTTCATCATCACCTGATAAAACTTGGAGATCGATATCAAATTTCTTATTTATTTGTTCAAGTATCTCTTTACCATTTTTAGCATCACGTATTGCAGAAGTTGCAAAAGCCAGGATTTCTTCAGTTTCAAATTGATGCGCGTGTGAAATGGCATCTGCGATTGCAGTTTCCAGCAGATCCACACCTTCAGAAGTTATCTCGCCCTCTTTGTTTAAATATTCGTGAAGGCGAAGCTCCACTTTTTGATTGGTGGCTGGGCTAGGACGCGCACCTGGATGGGCATCAACGACTTGGAGGTGGACGGTGTTTGAACCCACATCTAAAACACCCAATCGCATGCGCCTAAACCTACCTGTTTGTGGCGCAAGTTCTTATGATTTTTAGATTACGCCGTTAACTGCCATAATTACGGCTCGTTGCTCACAAGGCAACAGGCCTCTCTAGCTCAGTGGTAGAGCAGCGCACTTGTAATGCGCAGGTCGTCAGTTCAATCCTGACGGGGGGCTCCAGCTTTAACCCGATTACGAAGGGGGTAACAATGAAAGATTATTCATTTCCCCATGAACAATTCGATGACCTGCTCGGGGCAAATGCCGAATATATAAAGTCATTTAAGTACTCTGAATTATCAGGAAGAGCCGCTAAGGGTCTGGCAATTGTTACCTGCATGGATTCGCGCATCAACCCACTTTCGGTCGTTGGGATGAAATCAGGAGATGCCAAGATTTTGCGTAACGCCGGTGCGCGCGTAACCGAAGACGTTATTCGTACTTTGGTGCTGGCAACCTACTTGTTAAATGTGGATCGCATATTGGTGATGCCACATACTGATTGTGCGATGGCCCGTGGTGATGAAGCTGATATCCATGCGCTAATTGATGAGAAGTTTGGTGTTGATACACGCTCACTGGAATTTCGCACAACTCGCGATCAAAAAGCGGCGCTTAGTATCGACGTTAATCGCATTCGCGCGTATCCGCTATTGCGCGAAGGCGTAACTGTGGCTGGCGCGATTTACGATGTTAAGACCGGCACTATTCAGCCGGTTGATTGCTAACTCGCCTAATTGGCATTTTTGTAACTGGATAATTTAAATCCGTTAAGAATTGATGAACCAGTGCGCTAAACAAAGCCGGTTTTTCCTTCGGTGCGATATGTGAAGTACCAGGCATAATCGCTAACTGACTTAGTTCAATCGCACGATACATTTCAAGCGTGTGCTCGTGCGAGATAACATCATCATCGCCGGCGATAATTAAAGTAGGACACTGAATTTTCGCTAAATCTTCCAACGAAATATCTGGCTCGGTATCCCAAATCTTCAACATTTTCTTAATCTTTTCCACAAGTGTGTGTGGTGCATCAGGTGAAGTTATGGCGTATTCA
>CAITKS010000096.1 GCA_903893085.1 uncultured Actinomycetes bacterium
ATTCTCTTTGTAATCGCCGCACTTCCTATTTACATTATGGTGATTAACTCGGTAAAGGGAATCACGGGAGTTAGCCAGTCCGCAGCCTTTATCCCACCTACGAAGCTAGATTTCGAAGCATGGGGTCCAACCTGGGATCAGCTAAAAGTTCCTATGGGCCGCACCCTTTTCTTCGTTGTTCAGTCATCACTAATTTCAGCGGTTATTGGTGCCATCAACGGATTCGTATTCGCTAAGTGGCGCTTTAAGGGCTCAACTGCCATATTCACAACATTCCTTTTCGGAATGTTTATTCCATACCAAGCGATCATGATTCCACTAACCATGTTCAATCAGTGGGCTGGTATTGGTGGATCAATTTACGTTCTGGTCTTTGCACACGTTATTTACGGTATTCCGATCTGTACTTTGATCTTCCGTAATTACTATGCCGCGATCCCTAACGAGCTAATTGAAGCAGCGCGTGTAGATGGCGCCGGAATGGTTCGTATCTTCCGCACTATTTTCTTGCCGTTATCGATTCCTGGTTTCGTGGTTGTTCTTATCTGGCAGTTCACATCTGCTTGGAATGACTTCCTCTTTGCGATCTTCTTAACAGGTGGATCACCGGATTTAGCGGTTGCAACAACTGCACTTAACTTCATCACTGGTTCTGGCAACCAGGTTTACTACGGAAATAACATGACCGCATCGTTGATTGTTTCGATCCCAACCTTGCTCGTCTACCTATTCCTAGGTCGTTACTTCCTGCGTGGCCTTTTGTCGGGCTCATTAAAGGGATAAGTAACAACTTCTCGTGCTTGATGAAGGTTCGGTACTTCCTTACCTAAGAAAGCGCAGATTATTAACAGGCGACGCCACCGTGGAACCACTCACAGGTGGCGTCTCTTGCGTTGTATTGGCAGTGTCTAACGCTGAAGTAAGCCTGGTAGTAAAACAAGCGCTGCCCGAGTTAAAAACAAAAGCGAAATGGGTGGCTGATCAACGTCGCGCAATCGTTGAAGCAAATGCAATGCGCGTTTATCACCAGATCACACCCGATAGCGTTCCCGAATTAATTGACTGTGATCCTGAAGAATTCACTTTAACAATGTCGCGACTTCCCAGTACTTGCACCAACTGGAAAATAGATATGTTGGAAGGTCGCATCCATCCCGAGATGGGCAGCCAACTTGGCTTAATTCTGGCGAAATGGCACAACGCCGCGGCAAATTCTGCAGATATAAAAGCAGAGTTCATGGAGGACTCGCTCTTTGAACAATTGCGCGTGGCCCCTTTCTATCGCGCAGTGGCCGCGGTTAACCCGCAATTGATTCAAGTGATCAATGGATTAATTGCCGAGGTAACTCAAGTAAAAATCACTTTGGTGCACGGTGATTTCTCTCCTAAGAACATTATGGCTACAGATGCCCATCGCCCAATTGTTCTGGACTTTGAGGTGGCACATATCGGCAATCCAGTCTTTGATTTGGCATTCCTGTTGGCACACCTTCTCTGTAAAACAATTAGAACGGTTGATCAAGGTGAAAGAGAGTTATTGATTTCCACCGCCTCAGAGTTCTTAGAAAAATATCAAGAAACTTGCCAGCTAGGCGTCGCTAAAAGCCTGCCACACCACATTGCGCTGATTGCACTTGCTCGCGTCGAAGGGGTATCACCCGTAAATTATCTAGATGAGCCCGCACAACAACGTTTGGTAGCAATTACAAAGTCAGCACTGTTAGATTCAGATATGACTTTTAAACAGTTATTCGAAAGCGCTGTGCGATGAATATCAAGAAGGTTTTGGCTTATCAAGTTCTGGATTCTCGCGGTCGCCCAACAGTTGCTGTGACCTTGACGTTAAGTGATGGCTCGATTCACACCGCGCGTGTGCCATCTGGTGCATCAACTGGCGCACATGAAGCACACGAACTGCGGGATTCAGGAACTGGCAAAGCTGAAACTTTCTATAGTGGAAAATCTGTTTTTTCCGCGGTTTCGAATATCAACGAAATAATTGCGCCGAAGTTAATTGGGCACAGTCTAAATCCAGCAGCAATAGATGGAATTTTGGTTGAAGTAGATCCAACACCTGGGCATCAAAAAATTGGCGCCAATGCGACTTTAGCAACTTCACTTGCGGTGGCAAAAGCGTCTGCTCATGCAGCCGGAAAATCTTTGGCGCGTTTTTATCAACCAACTGGTCCGCTGTTAATTCCTATGCCGATGGTAAATATTTTAAGCGGGGGAGCCCACGCCAATCGCAGTCTAGATATTCAAGATGTACTGGTTATCCCACACGGTGCAAGTAATTTTGCAGAAGCCCTATCTTGGGTTGTTGCTATCCGTGAACGTGCTGCCAGCGATGGTAGAGCCCACGGAATAACTCATCTGGTTGCCGATGAGGGTGGCCTGGGACTCTCGTTTGCATCAACTGATGACGCATGTGAATTTGTCTTGGCCCAGATTGAACTACTTGGCTTATCTGGCAAAGTCTCATTGGCCCTAGATATCGCATCCACCCAGTTCTATATAGATGGGAACTATTCTTTAACCACATCTGGGGCTTCTTATTCATCGGATGAATTTGTCGATGAGATGCTCAACTTGGTAAGTACATATCCAATCTCATCAATTGAAGATCCATTTGCCGAAGATGATTGGGCGGCCTGGTCAAGATTTGCTGCGCAGGCACCAGTTAAATTGCAGATTTTGGGCGATGATTTATTCACAACGAATCTGCATCGCTTAGAACGCGGTATCGCCGAAAAGAGTGCAAGCGCAATACTTATTAAGGCCAATCAGAATGGCCTAGTTACATCTACTCATCGGGTTTTAGATCATGCGCATGCCAATAACTTTGCAACAGTGGTTTCAGCCCGCAGTGGTGAGACAGAGGATTCATGGCTAGCAGATCTGGCGATCGGCTGGCGCGCAGGCCAAATCAAAGTTGGTTCTACGCATGGCTCAGAGCGCACTTCAAAGTGGAATCGTTTGCTCGAACTAGAAGCGAGCGAAGAGACTGAATTTTCCAAACCTTTCTAAAAGTAAAAACCCCCGCCACGCTGTGACGGGGGTTTTTACTTCGTTCTAATTACTTAATGCGCTCTCCGGTTGAAGAGTTAAATAAGTGAACAGATGATGCTGAAGCAGAGACTGTAACTGTGTCTCCTGGCTTTGGTGGGCTCTTTGGATCCCAGCGAAGAATTACTTGAGCTCCTTCATCGCCAGCATTAGCAAACTTCACGGATGAATCTGCAGGCTTGCCGTATACGAATGCATCTGCGCCGAGTTCTTCAACCACTTCAACAACAACCTTGAAGCCAGATGAGGCAGGTGAGAAACTTTCTGGACGGATTCCGACTGTTACTGATGAACCAGCTGATGCTGGAACAGCAATACCAAGATCTCCGAGCATCGCCTTTCCGCCGCTTACTGAGGCTGAAAGCAAGTTCATTGCAGGAGAACCGATAAATCCAGCAACGAAAGCGTTCGCTGGATTGTCATAAAGGTTGCGTGGTGTATCCACTTGCTGCAATAGACCATCCTTTAGAACTGCAACGCGGTCACCCATTGTCATAGCTTCGACTTGGTCGTGCGTCACATAAACAGTTGTGATTCCGAGGCGGCGTTGTAGCGCTGCGATTTGTGTACGAGTTGCAACGCGCAACTTCGCATCAAGGTTTGAAAGTGGTTCATCCATAAGGAATACCTGTGGCTCGCGAACAATCGCACGACCCATAGCAACGCGCTGACGCTGTCCACCAGAAAGTGCTTTTGGCTTACGTTCTAGGTATGGCTCAAGGTCGAGCAACTTTGCTGCTTCATTAACGCGCTTATCGCGCTCGTCCTTTGCGATTCCAGCAATCTTTAGTGCGAATCCCATGTTCTCTGCAACAGTCATATGTGGGTAAAGCGCATATGACTGGAAAACCATTGCGATATCGCGATCTTTTGGTGCAACATTTGTTACATCGCGATCACCGATAAGAATGCGACCTTCGTCGATTTCTTCAAGGCCAGCCAACATACGTAGTGATGTTGACTTACCGCAACCTGATGGTCCAACGAGTACAAGAAATTCGCCATCATTAACGGTCAGATTTAACTTGTCGACTGCTGGCTTGGTTGTGCCTGGGTAGATGCGTGTAGCGTTTTCGAATACAACAGATGCCATTTAAGGTATCTCCTTCTCCGGGCAGGTACGTGCCCGACGGTCCGAGGATGAAGGTGCTAGCCGGTTGGCTAGGCTGCGTAAGAATACGGCACACGCCTGGAAATGGGAAAGGGCAGCGGAAAAATAGCGGCCAGGAGTCGCAGTCCCGTAGAATTGCCCACATCATGGACCCTTACCCGATTGGTTCGTTACTGGGCGATCTAGCCACCGTAGCCGGCCTTATCTTGCTCGCCTCACTCTTCGTGGCAGCCGAAATCGCACTTATCTCACTTCGCGAAAGCCAAGTTCGCCAACTCTCAACTAGAGGTAAACGTGGCGCTAAAGTCGCCAAGCTTGCTGAAAATCCAAACCGTTTCTTGGCCGCTGCTCAAGTTGGTGTAACAGTGTGCGGCTTTTTATCTGCAGCACTTGGTGCCGAAAAACTCGGAGTTTATGTCATTCCACAGTTGTCAGATCTTGGTTTATCTGATGATGCCGCAAATGCAACATCACTCATCGGAGTCACACTAGTTATTGCCTATTTCTCGTTGGTCTTTGGTGAACTAGTTCCCAAGCGTTTAGCGCTATTTCGCACCGAAGATATCTCTTTATGGAGCGCCGGAGCGATTGATTTAATTGCGAAACTCTTTAGACCAGTCATCTGGTTACTTTCGCGTTCAACAGATGTGGTGGTTCGCTTATTTGGTCTTGATCCAAAAGAGCAACGCAGCCAAATGTCTGAAGAAGAATTACTGGATCTTGTCAGCGGCCATGCGGCACTTACTGCCGAAGAGCGCGACATTGTGGAAGAAGTGTTTAATGCATCAGAGCGCCAAGTTCATGAAGTTATGGTTCCTCGAACTGAGGTTGATTTCATGGACGCATCTCTTACTGTTGGAAAAGCGATTGCGCTCGCAGTCGATCGCGCACATTCTCGCTATCCAGTCGTACGCGGTTCCACGGATGAG
>CAITKS010000097.1 GCA_903893085.1 uncultured Actinomycetes bacterium
AAGAATTCTTGAAATAGTAACTTCGGTGTAATCAATTGGAAGCGCACCATCGGTGTTATCAATCGTTAATGAAACTTCTGCACGGCCAAGTGGTGCACGCCCGCTCGTTCCCGCGAAAATGACATCTTCCATCTTTCCGCCGCGAAGTGATTTTGCGCCTTGCTCACCCATAACCCACGTGAGCGCATCAACAACGTTTGATTTTCCAGAGCCGTTTGGGCCGACGACGCAAGTGATGCCGGGTTCAAGGCGCAACGTCGTGGCTGATGCGAAGGACTTAAAGCCCTTAAGCGTCATACTCTTTAAATACACGGCGTAAACCTACCGTTTAGGTGGCGTCTTTACGTACGCGACGCAAGTGAAGTACTACTTGAGGGTTGCAAGAATTTCATATGCTAAACGGGCAGCCGATTGTTCGGCTTCTCGTTTACTCTTGCCAATTCCTTGTGCAACCGGATCGCCAGCAACAAGTGCCACTGCTGTGAAACTCTTATCGTGATCTGGTCCTTCTTCAGTTACTTGATATTCAAGAGTGCCTTTACCAAGAGATGAAACTAATTCTTGTAGCGCAGTTTTTCCATCAAGGCCTGCACCTTTAGCCATGGCGCTTTCCAACGTCTCTTTAATGAGCGCACGAACGACCGTTGTAGTGCTGGCAAATCCGAGCTCTATATAAATCGCACCAATCAGCGCTTCTAAGGCATCGGCTAACAATGAACTTTTATCGCGGCCACCGGTAACTTCTTCGCCTTTACCAAGGCGGATGTATTTACCTAAATCTAAAGTGCGCGCAATGTCTGCGAGCGCACGCATATTTACTATGCCCGAACGCAGTGGAGATAAGCGTGATTCATCTAAATCGGGGTAACGCAAATAAAGTTCTTCGGTAACAATTAATCCAAGTACTGAATCACCCAAGAACTCAAGACGTTCATTGGTTTCTTTTGCACCGCTTTCGTAAGCGAAAGAACGATGCGTAAAAGCTAACTCAAGCAATTCGGGGGAAAGTGAAATCCCAAGTTGCGAAGTTAAAGAAGAGTACAGATCAGACCTCAAGTACCTGACGGCGGTTATAGGTTCCGCAAGTTGGGCAAGCTGTGTGAGTCAACTTTGGTTGCTGGCATTGTGGGCATGCTGCAAGTGATGCTGCAGTTGTCTTCCACATGCTGCGGCGTGAGCGTGTCTTTGAACGAGACATCTTTCGCTTTGGTACTGGCACGGTAATCGTCCTTAATCTCTACTTACCTCAGGCACTCTGTGCCCAGGCTTACTGCTGAATGGCTTACTGCTAATGGAGGAAGTATCCCTTATTCAGGCGGATTCTTAAAATCCAGTCCCTTTAACCCTGCCCACCGAGCGTCAACGGCTTCATGGGCGTGATCTGACGGGAGCTTCTCCCACTTTTCGCCGCAGTCCGGGCAGAGTCCTTGGCACTCTTCGGAACAGAGCGGATTTACCGGCAGATCAAGCACAATTGCATCGCGAATTGGAATCTCTAGATTTAAAACACTTCCATCTAGCCATAACTCTTCAACGTTATCGAGATCATCTTCTTCAACTTTTGCTGATCTCTTATTTCGCTTACCACCCTTATCTGTAGTTGGTTCATAGCGATAGAGCTCCTGAATTTTACGTTCGACTTCTATTTCAACTGGATCCAAACAACGAATGCATTCACCCTTAGCGATCGCATAGATATCAGCGCTGAGTAGAACTCCTTCAGTAACAGATTCAATGCGCATATCTACTTCAATCACATCGCCTGCAGGAACAGCCACCAGGGCCACGCCAACTGGCTCAAATATCTCTAAATCTAGTTGGTACTCCTTCATCTCCCCCGCTCGACGAGGAAGTTCATGCGTATTGAACTCGAATACCTGGGATGCGCGACTCATGAGAATTTATATGGGTATGTATTTGATATTTATCGATTAATTATCGTCTGCAAGTTGCGAGAGAACATCTTTATCGTTGGCTCCGTCTAAGCGTTCCCGGCCGCGCGCAACCGCGTCCATTGTCTTATTAAGAATCACTTCTAGCGTTGCCAAGCGGCCATCAATATAACTCTCTACTTCAGCACGTTCGTCAGCTGCAAGAGCACGAGCATCATCCAGAATTCGTTGTGCTTCATCGCGCGCAGCTTGAACAATCGCGGTCTGTTCAATCATATGTGCGACTTCTTCACGAGCTGATGCGATCATTTTCTCTGAACTTGATCGGCCTTCTTCAATTAACTTTTCGCGTTGGGCGATTATGTCTTCAGCGCGGTAGAGGTCCTGAGGTAGGGCTTCTTTAGCGCCATCTAAGATTTCAAGAATTTCACCGCGATGCACAACGCAGGATGCAGACAGCGGTACTCCGCGCGCTTCTTCAATAAGAGTAATTGCGGTACTGAGCTTCTCGATTGAATCCATTTTACTTCCCTGCTACTCGTGCTTTGAGTGCATCATTTACGATGCCTGGAACCATTGAAGAGACATCGCCACCGAAGTGTGCGAGCTCTTTAACTATTGATGAAGAGAGAAATGAATGCGCAGGCGCGGTAGCCATAAACATGGTTTCAACACCTGATCCCTGCAAGTTAACTTGCGCCATCTGTAGTTCATAATCGAAGTCAGTTACCGCTCGAAGCCCCTTAACAATTGCTTGAATCGAATTGGCCTTGCAATAATCAACTAGCAACCCGTGCCAGGAATCAACCTTTACGTTTTTAAATTGTGAAGTAGTTTTACGAATCATCTCCATGCGTTCTTCAACCGTGAAAAGGCTGGCTTTTGTGCGATTGGCTAGCACCGCCACTATTACTTCATCGAACTGCTCGCTTGCGCGCTCGATGATATCTAGGTGCCCAAAAGTGATGGGATCAAATGATCCTGGGCAGACGGCGCGCTTCATGGAGTAAACGCTAGCAACGATTAACTGGGTTATCCATTCTCAGGCTCAGAATTGGCTGGTGCGCCATAGAAAATGGTCGCTTGTCCATAGTTTTTTTCACGTACTGAGATATATCCCTCTGGCCAAGATATTTCCTTAACTCTGGAATTTCGCTCTACTGCAATTAGCGCTTGTGGATGTAGAAAACCACCGACTTGCAGTTGAATCAAAGTTTCAATTACATCAAGATCTTCTACTTCATAAGGTGGATCAATATATATAAAGTGATACGGCGCCAATGGTGGATCTTGCAAGAAGCGATGAACGCTCATTCCATATAGATGAAAGGTGCCAGGGCACTGCGCAGATTTAATTGCTTCGTAGTTACTGGTAATACTTTTTTGGGCTTGGTCATCTTTCTCAACTGCGTGGACTAGCGCTGCACCTCGAGAAAGGGATTCAAGTGCGATCGCACCAGTTCCTGCATATAGATCTAAAACATTTAAACCTTCAAAATCACCATACTCAGAAGCCAGAGTCGAAAAGAGCGCCTCTCGCGCCCTATCTGATGTTGGCCTGGTGGATGAGGCGACAGATGCGATATTTCTGCCTTTTGCACTTCCTGCGATGATGCGCATTCTCTCAACCCTTATCTATAAATTCTGCAGCAGCGTCTGCTTGTAACTTTCTTAGCTCTTCTTTGAGCAAAGGATAACTAGATAATTCCGGATCTTGCGCCAGAAGATCTGCCGCACTTTCTCTTGCATTTTCAATCAACGCTTCATCTCGTAGTACGCGCAACAGGCGCAAATGCGATCTTGATCCTGATTGAGATGCACCAAGCACATCGCCTTCGCGACGTTGTTCGAGATCAATCCGCGAAAGTTCAAAACCATCTTGAGTCTTTGAGACTGCCTCCAATCTTTCTCGTGCCGAACTTTCGGCATCCGCGTTTGTTACCAATAAACACAAACCGGGTGAAGTGCCGCGACCTACTCGACCACGCAACTGGTGAAGTTGTGAAACACCGAAACGATCAGCATCCATAATCACCATTACGGTGGCATTTGGAACGTCCACGCCGACTTCAATGACTGTCGTTGAAATCAAGACATCTATCTCGCCTTGGGCAAAGGCCTGCATAGTCGCGCTCTTGAGTTCACTGCTCTGGCGTCCATGTAATGGGGCGATCCGTAAGCCATTTAGCGGACCAGATTGCAACTTCGGCCCTAGCTCTTCCACGGATGCAATATCAGGTGAAGTCTCACCATAGAGAAAATCTAAATCTGCATCCTCTGACGTTCCAGCAGATATCCGTGGCGCAACGATATAGGCCTGATGCCCGAGTGAAACTTCTTCGCGAATTCGCTCCCAGGCGCGATCTAGAAAAGTTGGTTTCTCAATTGTTGGGACCAGGTGCGTCGTAATCGGTTGTCTGCCAAGAGGAAGTTCGCGCAAAGTTGAAACATCTAAATCACCAAATACCGTCATCGCTACTGTTCTTGGAATTGGTGTTGCAGTCATAACCAATAAATGTGGTGGGTTAACTGCTTTTGCTTTCAGCGCATCTCGTTGTTCGACACCAAAGCGGTGTTGTTCATCTACGACAATCAAACCTAAATCTTTAAACGCCACGGATTCACTCAAGAGCGCGTGGGTTCCGATAACAATTCCAGCATCACCAGATGCAGCCAACCCCAGCGCTTCCTTTCGGGCTGCAGCGTTTTGCGAGCCGGTAAGTAAAGTTATTTTGGTTGCATTTTCAATTGCTCCGAGCATTCCGCCTTGAGCCAATGGTCCAAGTAATTTCTCGATTGTTCTTAAGTGCTGAGCGGCCAGAACTTCTGTTGGTGCAAGCAACGCTGCCTGTCCCCCACTGTCAATTACTGCCAACATCGCACGAAGTGCCACAACAGTTTTACCTGAACCAACTTCACCTTGCAGCAACCGATGCATTGGATATGGCGCAGCCAAATCATTTTCAATCTCGGCACTTACTTGCAGTTGGCCGGGAGTTAACTGCCACGGCAATGAAGCATCAAAGGCGGTGAGAATTCCTGAACTCTTTGGTCGTCGAGCTACTGCTTTCAAGGCGCGAAGTTCTGCTCTGCGTTCAAGTAGTAACAACTGCATTAACAAAGCTTCATCAAAGGTTATTCGCGCTCTCGATTTATCAGCGCTGTCGAGGTCGACCGGATTATGAATTTGCACAATCGCCTGCTGCAGAGATGGATAACCTCGTGAAGTTAAAATGTGTCCAGGCATAAAATCTACTATTTCATCTAGTGCACCAATGGATAAATTGATGCATTGCGCAATTTTCCAAGATGGCAATTTAGAACTTGCGGGATACATTGGAAGGTACTTGCCTGCAAATTCAGCCACCGCTGAATCGACATCGTTTCCATCTGGAATCATTTCGTAATCTGGATGTGCCAGTTGGCGCTTACCGTTAAATACGCCAACTTTGCCCGCAAAAAGACCTTGCCTACCTACCCTTAAATCTTTTTCGCGCCAGGCTTGATTAAAAAATGTCAGCGACATCTTGGCGCTGCCATCAGTCACGATTACTTCAAGAATGCTCCCCTTGCGAGCATGCAATTTTCGACTGGAGGAGCTAAAGATTTCGGCAAGTACGGTTACTTCATCGCCTTCTTTAAGTTCTGCGATATCGCTTAGTTCGCCTCGAACTAAGTAACGGCGTGGGTAATGATGAATCAAATCCGAAATGGTCTTATAGCCGAAAGTTGTATCCAAAACCTTGGCCGTGCGGTCGCCAACAACATTTACCAATTTGGAATCAAGGCTGGCCATGCCGCCTATTCTCTCCCGAGAGTGATCGTTCTTCCTGTTATGCCCCACCCTGAATGAGTAATTATGATTAAAGCGCGGTCGACACAGAGTTCTAGTACTTCGCGTTCAATTCTTTGCGCCAATTGCAGATCAAGATGCTCGGTTGGCTCGTCCAGAACCAAAATGGGTGCCGACGATAAGAGTGCACGTGCCAGGCCAAGTCTCTTTGCTTCGCCTCCCGATAAGGCGCGTCCAAATTCCCCAACGATGGTATCCAAAGAAATATCGCTAAGTTCTAACTTCTTTAGAATTCTTAGCAGTTGCGCATCCGAAGCGCCTTGATCCGCAATCTTTAAATTTTCACGAAGTGAAGTATTAAAAATGTGACCATGCTGGAGTGAGCCTGAAATGAGATGATCGAGATTTGAAATTTGCGAAATCTCGCAACCATTGATCATGGCGCTTCCGCGATAAGGCAAAAGTCCCAATATTCCCATTGCTAGCGTTGACTTTCCGACACCGCTTGGGCCTCGCAAAACAATTGCACTACCCGGAGTCAGAGTGAAAGAGACCGGAGACATAAAATCTTGGCCCCAAGAGACCCGCACATCTCGCAACGAAAGTCCCTTAACTCTCTCTAAAAGTGATGCCCCAATCTTGCCTTGCGCTTGGCCCCCATTTGCCAACTCTGTGACGCGTTGCTGAGCAACCAACATTTTCCCGGCTCCAAATAGATTCGGGTACCAAGATGTGATTGGTTCGAAAAATACTAGCGGTAAGAAGATCAACATCGTTATTCCTACCGATGGAATTAAATCCAGTTCAGCCAACTGGTAGGCCAAGATGCTGCAACCAGCAATTGAGAAAGCAATAATTAGCAGTGTTGCCAACTGCGCCAGCGCACTTTTTCGTGCCAATTCCCTTTCATGTTTTGCAATGTTTAATTCGAGTGAATGCGCTTGCTCCAGCAAGTTTTCTAAATACCCATAAATCTGCGCCTCAATGAGTCCCTGCGTGGCGTTCTGAAGGGACTGCGCATACTTATTCTCTAGAGATTCAATATCACCCGCACTCTGGGTGCAAATAGAGGAAATGAACTTAGGCATTACCCACAACGTTAAAGCGCTAGCCGGCAGCGTCATGACCAAGGTTTGCGGATTAATCCAATAACCCAGTGCGATCCCTGCTGCTAGTGAAAGATGGGCGGTGCGAAATGGCAGAGTTACCCTTAACTGAAACTCTTGTGCCCGTTCTACATCATCAACTATCGCCTTAACGGTCGCACCGGAGTTTATTTCACGGGCAAAAGTAATTTGCTTCGTGCTCAATTTTTCAAAGAGATTTACTCGCAGCGAGGTCAGCCTGCGAAAGACAGCCTCGTGGCTCATAACTCTCTCGCCATAACGAGCGACTGATCTGAAAATTCCGAAAAAACGTACCAAAACAATTGCCACTGTAAGAGTGAGAATTGGTGGATGTTTTGACGCGACAGTTATCAACCAGCCACTTGAAATTGTTAGCCCAGTGCCTCCAATAAAAGCTAGCGCCCCTAGGAAAGCGGCCAACCACATACGCAATGAGAATTTATTCATTGTGTTACTCGTTCAAAACTTAGAGTTCGATCCGTCTGGTCAATGATTGCAACGTCGTGGGAAATGCAAACAATAATTGCACCTTCAGCGGCTGCGGTGCGAAGCGCTTTCATAACCAATCCCGCACTAATTTCATCAAGGTCGGCAGTCGGTTCATCAGCGATTATCAGAGCTGGTTTCCCAACCAACGCACGAGCAATAGCAATCTTTCTTAATTGTCCACCTGATAGCGAATCGGATTTTTCGCCTTGACCACCTATCTGCGTGGACAATCCATCTGGTAACTCGATTAAATCTAGCCCTACGCGCCGAAGATGATCTGCAATTTCCGTATCACTTAAATCTGCGGATATTTGGCGAAACTGTTGCGAAATTGTTCCGGTCATTAAATGCGGTGACTGCGGAATCCATCCAACGACCTTTCGCCAAGCGCTCTGCAGAGTTGGATCAAGGCTCTGTAATCCATCAATTGTGACCTGGGCCGAAAAATCCTCAGCTAATAAATTTCTTGCAAACGTTGTTTTACCAATGCCAGACTCACCAGTCAGGAAAATGACTTCTCCCCTAGAAAGATTAAAGCCTTTTAGTGAAGATCGCTGGACACCCGGAAGGTTTAATTGCCATGGGCTCGTGCTAATGCTCTTTAGATTTGAGAAATCATGTATCTGTTGCACTTCAGGTGGTCGTTGTGTTGATCGAATCGCTGCGATCTCAGTCAATGCGGCTGTTCCATCAGCCGATGCGTGAAAGAGAGTTGCTGCATTTCGTAATGGGAAGTAAACCTCAGGAGCTAGCAATAACACCGTGAGACCTGA
>CAITKS010000098.1 GCA_903893085.1 uncultured Actinomycetes bacterium
AAGACCAAACTTGTCGCTGTAATTGCAATGTCACTTGTACTACTAACTGGATGTGGAGATAAAGAAGTGAGCTCAAGCGCAGATAACTTGCCTACTGTTACAACTAACCAAGGTGAGGCCCCAACTATTGGAGCGCCATCGGGTGAGGCCCCAACAACATTGATTACCAAAGACATCATCGTCGGAACTGGCGCGGAAGCACTTCCAACTTCAACGATGACAGTTCATTACACACTTATGACTTGGTCTAATGGAAAACTGATCGAATCTTCTTGGAATAGCGGTTCTCCTGCAACATTCCCACTTGCCAATGTAATTGTTGGATGGCAACAAGGTATTCCAGGAATGAAAGTTGGCGGTCGCCGCTTGCTAGTTATTCCACCTGATCTGGGTTATGGAGCACAAGGTGGTGGACCAATCGGTCCAAATGAAACTCTAATCTTCGTTGTTGACTCGATCGGTGTTGCTTAACTCACTCACGGTCGGCAATCTCTAGGTGTTATGATCAGTGTGGTGTTTTTCGGGGTCGATGTAATTTCGAACCGGCGGTTAAAGTCCGCGACCCGGTCAAGGCCATTGACCGGTTGATTGGGTGAAATTCCCGAACCGACGGTTAAAGTCCGGATGAGAGAAAATCAACGCGTAGTCGATGCAGCCTATTTTTAGGTTTATTGCATCGGCTCGTATCGCTTTTTCCACCCCGAGATGCAACATCCGTTCTCGAAAAGGGTGTTGATAATGAACCAAGTATTAAGTGCAGATGCTGCGATGGCGCGCGCCATCGAGTGTGCACGCCTTGGTCTTGGCAAAACATTTCCCAACCCAATTGTTGGCGCTGTAATAACTAGCGCAACTGGTGAATTCATTAGCGAAGGTTTCCACCAAGGAGCAGACCACGCCGAAGTCATCGCGATAAATGCTGCGAAGGAAATCCCAACAGGATCAATAATTTATATAACTTTAGAACCTTGCAATCACCATGGAAAAACTCCTCCCTGTGTTGACGCAATTATTGGCTCTGGAATTAAGAAAGTCGTATTCGCAGTTAGCGATCCAAATCCTGTCGCAGCTGGCGGAACGGAGAGATTGCAAAAATCTGGAATTGAAGTTGAGTCTGGAATCGGTGAAGTCCAAGCTCGCCATGAAAATCGCGCATGGCTAACCAAGATTGAAAAGAACCGCCCAAGAATCACTTGGAAGATCGCCTCGACCATGGATGGCAAAGTCACCGCCGCCGATGGAAGTTCTAAATGGATTACTGGGGAACTTGCTCGCGCGGATGTTGTACTAATTCGTTCGCAATCAGATGCAATCGTGACTTCAACTGCCACAGTTATCGCTGATGACCCACTGCTAACAAGTAAAGGCCTTGGAAAGAACCCGCTTCGCGTAGTTATGGGGAAGACTGAAATCGTAAAGAGTTCACAAATTCTTGGCACTGATGCAGAGACGGTCATCATCAAATCTCGTGATCCAAAAGAACTTGTCTCACTAATCAAAGATCGTGGATTTAATCAAATACTTATCGAGTCCGGTCCAACATTTGGCACCTCGTTATTGCGCGCAGATTTAGTTGACGAAATCATTTTGTTCCAGGCACCAACGTTTCTAGGCTCTGGAACACCGTCTATTGGTGATTTAGGAATTACAAATATTTCAGATCGCCTAGATTTCGAAATCGCAGATGTAGAAATTATCGGCGCCGACTTGAAAATTACCCTAATAAAAAGCGCAATAACTGCAGAAGGCGGGCGCTGATGTTTACTGGACTTATTCAAGCTATTGGGCAAGTTGCATCAATTGAACGCCAAGATAGCAGTGCGCGTCTGGAGATTTCCAGCCCTGAGATTGCTGCGCAAATCGCCCAAGGTGATTCAGTCAGCGTCAACGGCGTCTGTCTAACTGTTGTTTCATTTGATAAAACTGGATTCGCTGTTGATGTCATGGTTCAAACACTGAATCTAACGAGCACAGGTGCACTTGCAGTCGGTTCTGCAGTAAATCTAGAACTTGCAACGCGTACATCAGATCGCTTGGGTGGTCACATAGTGCAAGGCCACGTTGATGGCGTGGCCAAGGTGGCAAAGATCTCTGCCGATTCAAAGTGGACTCGTATGGATATCTCAATTCCAAAGGAATTAATGAAATACGTGGTTGCCCAAGGTTCAATCTGTGTTGAAGGTGTATCTCTCACTGTTGGCGAACTCAATGATCCTGCAGATCAGATTTCTGTCTGGTTAATCCCAGAGACTCTGGCTAATACAAATCTTGCACAGAAGCAGATAGGTGACTTACTCAACATTGAAGTTGATGTCCTGGCCAAGTACGTAGAAAGACTTATTGCACGTGGACAGGATGGCAAATGAGCAATCTGGATAAAGTTCTTGCTGATTTCAGGGCAGGAAAATTTATTGTCGTAACCGATGATGAAAACCGTGAAAATGAAGCAGATTTAATCTTACTTGCTGAAAAGGCAACTGCTGAAAACATCGGTTTTATGGTCCGTTACACATCCGGTGTTATCTGCGGAATCATCAACGAAGAAACTGCCAAGCGTTTAAAACTTCCTTTGATGGTTAAGCGCAATGAAGATAATCACACCACCGCTTTTACAGTAACAGTGGATGTAATTGCTGGACGCTCCACAGGTATCCCGGCCGAAGAACGCGCCAACACATTACGAGCACTTGCCGATTCCAAATCACTGCCCACAGATTTCGCACGTCCTGGCCATGTATTTCCGCTGATTTCAGTTGCTGGTGGCCTGCATGAACGCCGCGGCCATACCGAAGCAAGCATGGCTTTATGTGAGCTAACCGGTTCCAACCCCAGCGCCGTTTTATCAGAGTTAGTAAACGATGATGGTTCGATGATGCGCGGTGCGCAGATTACAGAATTTGCAAAGCAACATGGCTTAGAAGTCATTTCAATTGATGAGTTATCTCGGGTACTGCCCGTAAAGATAGTTAGCCAAATCCCAAACCTAGAATGGGCAAAGCTTCCA
>CAITKS010000099.1 GCA_903893085.1 uncultured Actinomycetes bacterium
ATCTCAGTGTTTGAAACCGGCAGCGTGTGATCATCGACGCTGTGAAATAACTGCATTGGAACCTTGATCGATGGCAATGCTTTACGCGCTAGTTTCAACATAGTGAGCAGCTGATAAATACCGCGGTAAGGCAATTTGTCATAACTGTATTCAGTTACCCCTTTGCGCTTGATGTCATTACCAACGCTCTTACCAAACTTAATTAATCGAGAGATTGCAAAAGCTAACCCGGGCGAAATACCTCGCACATGAGTCATTGGGTTGACCAAGATAATTCCGCTCAACTGATCGCCTAATTCGGCGGCAACTTTCAAAGTTGTGCCACCACCCATTGAGAGTCCAGCGACAAAAATCTGAGAGCAAATTTTTTGAAGTTCAGCTATTTCCGACTTCACTTTTGTGGGCCATTCCGGCCACTCGACTTCATTTAAATCAGATGGCTTAGTCCCGTGACCCGGAAGCAACGGAACGCGAACACTGTATCCGCGAGCATTTAGAAACTCGGCCCAAGGACGCATCGCCGCAGGCGACCCAGTAAAGCCGTGCACAAGAACTATGCCGATGTGCCCATTCTTCTTGTCGCCCAGCGCTTGAAAATCTTGTAGCAAACCAGCCGGGGCACCATTAACGCTCATGTTCGAAATCTACCTCGGCTTCCCACTGTCAGATAGAAGATTTAGGATCAAGTCATTATGAATTCTTGGCAAGCCACCATTGAAGATTTAGGTCGCCCGTTAGTGCGAACCACTTTTGTGGTGCTCGACCTCGAAACCTCAGGAGGCGCCCCACATTTAGGCGCACACATCACCGAGATTGGTGCCGTCAAAGTTCGAGGTGGCGAAGTACTGGGCAAGTTTCAGACATTCATAAACCCCGGCACGCCCATTCCTTCATTCATTACCGAACTTACGGGCATCAACGATGCGATGGTTTCCTCATCGCCTCGCATTGCTGAAGTTTTTCCAGTTTTGTTGGAATTTCTAGGTGCCGAGAACGAGACTGTATTTGTCGCCCACAATGCGCCTTTTGATTTGAGTTTCTTGAAAGCAGCAGCTTCGGCAAGCGAATACAAGTGGCCTAAATTCACGGTAATTGATACCGCAAAATTGGCGCGAAGAGTGTTGAGTCGAGATGAAGTAGTCAACTGCAAACTCGGAACACTCGCCGAGTTCTTTAACGCTTCGGTAAGTCCAACTCATCGCGCTCTCGATGATGCCCTAGCAACGGTAGATGTTCTACATGCACTTATTGGCAGAGTTGGAAGTATGGGAATATCTACTTTAGAAGAATTGCAAGACTTCAGTAACCGAAAATCATCGACACGTTCGCGCAAAGAGTTAGACAGTATTTAACTGGTTTCCAAAAACGCTACTTTGCTAATCGCTGACTTACCGTGACCCATTTTTCCAATAAAGTAGTTGCTGCACCTGAATCAATGGCCTTGATCGCATCCTCATAGCCATCGTGTATGCGCTCTGTTAGCGATTTATTGAACTCACCTTTATAAGCAGCAATTGCTGCGGCAGCATTGAGTGCAACTGCATCGCGTGGTGCGCCATGCTCGCCCTTGAAAATAGCGAGTGAAACATTGGCGTTGAACTGAGCATCTCCCCCGACTAAATCTGTGATCGGAGCTTTTGAAATTCCAAACTCAGTTGGATCAATCAAATCAGATGAAATTTCACCTTGCCCAATTGTTAAAACTGAAGTCGTGGTAGCGAGCGAAATTTCATCCAGGCCATCGTCACCGCGAAAAACGAAACCATCTACACCTTTTGCCGAAAGTACTTGGGCCATCAACAAGTGCATTCGATCATTAGCCACACCTATCGCCGCAGCTTTGGGTTTGGCCGGGTTTGCTAACGGGCCCAAAATATTGAAGATGGTAGGTACACCTAACTCTTTTCGGGCTGGGGCCGCGAAGCGCATGGCTGGGTGAAATTTCGGGGCGAAACAGAAACCAATTCCCACTTCCCGAAAAACAGTTTCTACGCCTTCGCCAACCAAATCAATATTCACGCCTAGTGCTTCAAGTAAATCAGCCGATCCAGATTTAGATGTGGCTGCACGATTTCCATGCTTAACAACTTTTACACCGGCTGCCGCCGCAACGATGGCCGCGGAAGTTGAAATGTTGATCGTGTTAAAGCCATCGCCACCCGTGCCAACGGTGTCTACTGCTCGTTCCGAAATATCAATAGGAGAACTGTGTTGATACATTGCGCCAACAAAAGCGTTGACTTCTTCGGCAGTTTCACCTTTAGTTTTTAGGGCTAACAGAAATTCTCTAATCTGTGCAATATCGGTCTCGCCCTGCAAGATTTCATTCATTGCCCATCGC
>CAITKS010000100.1 GCA_903893085.1 uncultured Actinomycetes bacterium
CTTTCGAACAATAAAATCACCATCTGCATGTTCTTCTATTGTCTGGTTTGAAGTCGCAATATCGCGCTCTTCATCTTTTGGGCGACGGCCTTTTGGATAGTTGCGTCGCGGGCTCATGAGTTCATTTTCTCGCACTTTTCGGATTAATGTGGCATGGTTGCCATATGAGCAGCGTGATTAACGTCCGAGGCCTGGAGAAAAGCTATGACGCCAACAAGGCCGTTGCGGGTATTGATCTAACTATCGAATCAGGCGAGATTTTCGCATTACTGGGCCCCAATGGTGCTGGCAAAACAACAACTGTTGAAATCCTAGAAGGTTTTCGCAACCGCGATAGTGGTGAAATTTCAGTATTGGGCGTTGATCCGCAAGTTAAGGGCGAGGCCGCACGCATTTGGCGTAATCGAATTGGCATCGTGCTTCAATCAACTAGCGATGCTGGAGATCTTTCAGTTTTTGAAACGGTTTCACATTTTAGTAAGTATTACTCCAATCCTAGAAATGTCGAAGAAGTTATCGAGGCAGTTGGATTATCAGATAAATCAGGAGAACTTATTCGCACACTCTCTGGCGGTCAACGACGCCGCCTAGATGTGGCACTTGGAATCATCGGATCGCCCGAACTTTTATTTTTAGATGAGCCAACAACCGGCTTTGATCCGAAAGCCAGACGTGCTTTTTGGGCGCTCATTGAAGATCTGCGAAAGAGTGGAACCACGATCTTGCTGACAACACATTATTTGGATGAAGCTGAAGCGTTGGCAGATCGCGTTGCTGTAATCAATAGGGGAAAAATCATCGAAGTTTCAACACCTGCCTTGCTCGGCGGGCGCGCCACATCACTTGCGACAGTTTCTTGGAACGGTGCGGACGGCTTGCAATCAGAAAGAACTGATAACCCGACTGCGCTTATTAGAAAACTCACCGAAATCTATAAGGATGAAATCCCAGAGCTAACTGTAAAGCGCGCTTCACTTGAGGATATTTATCTTGAAATGATTGGAGGCGCAGATGGCCAATAATAAAGTTCCAAGTGCTTTGGCAATCGGCATCGCGCGAGGCGGGCTAGAAATTCGCCAATTTATGCGCCAGCGCGAATCCGTTGTTTTCACGTTGGCTTTCCCAATTATGCTGCTTGCAATTTTTGGTTCCGTTTTTACAAACGAGTTAACCGATGGCGTCACTTTTAGTCAGTACTTTGTTGCCGGCATGATCGCATCCGGTCTTGTAAACACTGGATTTCAACAGCTCGCAATAATGATTCCCGTAGAACGTGATTTTGGAACGCTAAAGCGCTTACGTGGCACTCCGATGCCAGCATCTAGTTACTTCATTGGAAAAGTAATCGTTGTATTTGTAACTATGGCGATTCAGGTTTTGCTCCTGCTTATTGCAGGTGTGCTTTTCTTCGGCGTAAACCTGCCAACTGATCCTGCGAAATGGTTCACATTTACCTGGCTAATTCTTCTCGGCAGCGCAGCTTCAACTTCTCTTGGTATCGCCTTCTCGGTTATTCCAAAGAGTGGGCGTAGCGCATCAGCCGTGGTCTCCCCCGTAGTAATCATCTTGCAATTTTTTAGCGGTGTTTTCTTCGTTTTCACCGACCTGCCAGGTTGGATGCAACAAGTTGCAGCGATATTCCCACTTAAGTGGATGACCCAAGGTATGAGATCTGTTTTCTTGCCAGATTCTTTTGCCGCGCGTGAAGTTGCTGCCAGTTGGGAAACAGAGCGAACCTTCTTGATTATTCTTGCTTGGTTAATCGCGGGCTTGATAATTTCGATACGAACATTTAAATGGGAGCGCGATCGATGAGGCTTAAAGTTGTAGCTCTTACGACTGCACTTTTGATTGGGCTATCGCTGACTTCAACAGTTGCCGCCACCAAGAGCCCAACACCAACTCCTAAGGCAAGTGCCACAAAGAAAGTAACTCCAACGCCAAAGGCGAGTGTTACCAAGAAGGCTCCAGTTAAAAAGGCACCTGTTAAGAAAAAGAAGAAGGATGTGAAGCTTTCGCCTTCACCTTCTCCAAAATGGCCGCCTGTGGGATTTAAAACGGATCCACTCGGTGAGACAAAGTTGTATTTGAAAGTGCCCACCGCCAAAGAATTAGTAGGCATTTTGTCGGCCAAAACTGCTTTGGCTTCACAGATTAAAGACTGTACAAAATTTACTTGCGGCGCCGTGCTTGTCGCATCTGAAACTGGCTGTCGTTGGTGGAAAGTCAATGGCGAAGTGGTTGGCCGAACTTCAGCCGAAGATCGAACTTTAAAGACCTTCGGATATGTTTCTACTTCGGTAACACGCAGCGCTGCAAAGCAGATAGTTACAGTTCTAATTGTCACGCCCGAGCCAATCGGTTCGGGTCA
>CAITKS010000101.1 GCA_903893085.1 uncultured Actinomycetes bacterium
CATTTGCGCCCAAAGTTGCGCGTTTTCATTATTGGTGGCGCATCCGGTGTAAATGGAAGTGAAGTTGAACGTTTGAAGGAATTAGTAAACTGGTTAAAAGTCGATGATGTTATTTCGTTCTTGCCTCCAGTTTTGCGTACCGAGCTACCGAATTGGTATCGCGCTGCTGATTTAGTTTGTGTGCCAAGTTATTCTGAAAGTTTTGGACTTGTCGCACTTGAAGCACAAGCTTGCGGAACGCCTGTTGTGGCAACTGCGGTTGGTGGACTTCGTACAGCAGTTGCTGACGGCATTTCTGGTGTTCTTGTCGATGGCCACGATCCACGCGCTTGGTCTTCGGTATTGGCTCGTTTATTGCAAGAGCCACAACGTCGCGTGCTGCTTTCTATGGGTGCAATCGAACATGCATCACACTTTGGTTGGGATGCAACTGCCCGTGGGACTTTAGATATTTATGATCAAGTCATCACGGATGCTGCCCGCGCCAACAAATCGATCGGTTAATTAGATGGCGGCCCTGAACCCCCGTGAAGTAATTTTAGAATTCTTAGATTCACACGACCTGGAATTTGAAGAAAAAGACGGTAAGACTTTTTTAATTACCTTGCCAGGTGAGAAAAAACTTCAAACACACTGCGCGCTGATTATTGGCGATCATTCACTAAGCATTAATGCATTTGTGATTCGCAAACCCGACGAAAACGTGGGCGCGGTTCATGCTTGGTGCATGGCCAAAAACGCTGGCATGTATGGAATCGCATTTGCCACCAACGAGCTAGGAGATATTTTCTTAGTTGGCCGCTTGCCGCTTGCCGCTGTTACCGATCGTGAAATAGATCGCCTAGTCGGCGCAGTTTTACAGTATTCAGATTCATCATTTAATCCCTTACTTGAACTTGGCTTTACAAATGCGATTCGTCGAGAATGGGCTTGGCGAGTAAACCGTGGTGAATCTTTGGCAAATCTTGATGCATTTAAGCATTTGATTTAAATATTTGCTCCATACATGGCAAGATAGGCGCTATGTCCAACTATGAATTGATTTTGTTGCGCCACGGCGAATCCGAATGGAATGCCAAGAATCTATTTACGGGCTGGGTTGATGTTCGCTTATCTGTCGCAGGTGAAGCAGAAGCTGCACGCGGTGGAAAGTTATTAGCCGAACGCAATCTTTTGCCTGATGTGGTTCACACATCACTGTTGCGCCGCGCAATTCACACATCGCAGTTGGCCCTTGATGCATGCGATCGCCACTGGATTCCGGTTCGTCGCTCATGGCGCTTAAACGAACGCCATTACGGTGCTTTGCAAGGTAAGGATAAAAAGGAAACTTTGGCCACTTACGGGGAAGAACAATTTAAATTATGGCGTCGTTCATACGATGTTCCACCACCACCAATTGATTCTGCTGATCCTTATAGCCAAGCAAGCGATGCTCGATACGCTGATTTGGGTGGGGATTTGCCAGCAACAGAGTGCTTAAAAGATGTTGTAACGCGCATGATTCCTTATTGGCAAGAATCGATTGTTCCTGATCTAAAGGCGGGTAAGCGAGTTCTTGTCACTGCTCACGGAAATTCTCTGCGCGCCTTGGTTATGCATCTTGATGGAATTTCACAAGAAGATATTGCAGAACTAAATATTCCGACCGGAATTCCACTTCTTTATAAGTTGGATGCAGAGTTTAAGCCAATTAATAAAGGCGGAGAGTACTTAGACCCAGAGGCAGCCAAAGCTGCTATTCAAGCGGTTGCGAATCAGGGGCAGAAGTAACTTCTCCTGCCGGAGTACCAGAAGTAATATCTTTATAGTCATCACGCTTATCGCGAATAATTACTTCAACAGTAACCATTCCTGCGCGAGCAAAACCAAGTGAGAGTTTTACGTGGCGGCCTGCAACAGGGGTTACTCCGTAGAAGACGGCCTTGGCGTTAGCGCTATCGCCTTCAAAACGAATTGGCGCGTTCTGCTTTAACATGTTTTCTCCAGTAAGGGTTGCCTGGCTTCCACCAACTGCAACGCCCAAAAGCTGATCTTCGTCTGCGCCTTGATTAACAATGGTTCCAACGAGGACAGCATCGCCTGTTTCAGTTGAAACTAGCAACATGTTTACAATCTTTATCTTGCTGCCATTTTCAGTAATAGTCGCTTCAACACCATCAGTGACCTGCTTGATCAATCGGGTTGGCGCGCTTTGACCAGAACCGCAAGCTGTCAATGAAGTTGCTAGTAAAAGTGCAGAAATAGTTGTGATGGTGCGACGCATAGGTCACATTCTCTCACGTGTTTTTCTATGCTAATTACATTTACGATGAACAACGGATGGCGCCTATATTGCCTAAAGCCCTTATTTAGCGGGGTTTTCTTGCCTCTAAATCGCTGGTAGAATAGACCCTCTAGCGAAGGGCAACACATGACATTTAAGGTCGGCGAAACCGTTGTTTATCCTCATCACGGTGCAGCTCTAATCGAAGCGATTGAAACTCGAATCATTAAGGGCGAAGAACGTACCTACCTAGTCTTGAAAGTTGCACAAGGAGATCTCACAGTTCGCGTTCCTGCAGACAATGTAGATCTCGTCGGAGTTCGCGATGTCGTAGACAGCGCCGGCCTTGATCGCGTATTTAACGTGCTTCGCCAGCCATATACCGAAGAACCAACCAACTGGTCACGCCGCTACAAGGCCAACCTAGAAAAACTTGCCTCAGGAGATGTCATTAAGGTCGCCGAAGTTGTGCGCGATCTTTACCGCCGCGATCTAGATCGTGGACTCTCTGCTGGTGAAAAGCGTATGCTCGCCAAGGCGAAGCAGATCCTTATCTCTGAGTTAGCTCTTGCCGAGCGCACAGATGAAGAAAAGGCTGCAACTCTCCTTGACGAGGTTCTCGCTTCTTAAGTAACTCTCTTCTCTTATGATCGCCGCAATCATCGCTGCTGCAGGCAGTGGCGAAAGATTTGGCGCATCAATTCCAAAAGCCTTAATCCAACTTGGCGACCGCACACTTATTGAACATGCGGTTTCGGCCATTTCATCGGTGGCAGATCAAATAATTGTTACTTCTCCTGCCGGATATGAAAAAGAAATCCAAAAGCTTGTTGGCGATGGCGTAACCGTTGTAACTGGTGGCGCAACTCGATCAGAGAGTGTGCGAATCGGTTTATCCAAAGTCCTCTGCGATGCTGAATATGTATTGATTCATGATGCAGCCCGTGCGTTAGCATCGCCCGCGCTCGCTCAGAAAGTCGTTGCAGCACTTAAGGGCGGAGACGTAGCAGTTATTCCAGGTTTGGCCCAGTCAGATACAGTCAAAGTTATTGATGCCG
>CAITKS010000102.1 GCA_903893085.1 uncultured Actinomycetes bacterium
GAATTCAGTTCTGATATCGCTGACGATGCAAACAGCGGGTCGAACGATTCTGATATCGGCGTTAACAATTGCTTTGGCTTTATCTACTCTGCTACTTGTACCCGTTCCATTTATTCGCTCACTTGGGATGGCAGGCGCTCTTGTTCCATTCTTCTCAGCCTTGGCCAGCCTTACTTTGCTTCCGGCACTGCTTGCACTCTTCGGTAAATATGCCGCAAAGAGTTATGGCTTTGCAGGTTTGCTAGATCGAAGTGGCCATGATGGCTCATTCATCGCAAGACTTACTTCACTTATCACTAGAAAACCAAAACAGATTTTCTTTGCAACGCTGGCTGTACTTTTACTCTTTGCAGCGCCAATACTTTCATTACAAGTAACTCCAAGTTCCTTAACCGCACTGCCCGAAAATATCGAATCAGCTCAAGGAATTTCATATGTGACTTCTCGGGTTGGTGAAGGAGTCATAACTCCAATTGTGATTATGGCGGATCTCAAAACTGTGGACATGAGCAATGATGTGAATGTTGCAAGTGCACAGCTTGATCTGGCTATGACTTTAAGCGAAGTTCCTGGCGTTTCCTCGGTTGCACAGGGTTCGATGCCTCCATATGTTGATCAATCGGGCAGATACGTGCGCATCTTTGTATTTAGCGAAAGCGCTCTTGGTAGCAGTGCAACAACTGATTTGGTGAATCTCATCCGCAGTAAATATCTGCCTGACTCAGATTTAGCAGAATATGCAAATTTCTATGTTGGAGGCGCTCCCGCACAAGGCGTCGATCTGGTTGCGCAGATCATGAAAAATCTCCCATTCATAGCACTTGGACTTTTGCTGATCATTTATCTTATTTTGTTAAAAGCATTTAATTCTCTGGTGCTTCCGCTGAAGGCGATCGCACTTGATTTGATTTCACTTGCCGCCAGCCTTGGCTTATTGGTGCTCTTTATGAAATACGGTTTAGGCAAAGCACTTTTTGGAAGCTACCAACTCGATCAAATCGAGATTTGGGTATTGGTATTTCTGGTTGCAATCCTCTTCGGTCTATCGATGGATTACGAAATATTTATAGTCTCCAGAGCGCGTGAAGCATGGGATCGCGGTGAAAGTAATACAGCAGCGATATCCGAGGCTTTAACTCGCACATTAGGTGTTGTTACCGCCGCTGCGATAATTTTTATTGGCGCGGTATCAGGATTCATATTTGGTCACTTTGCAGGACTGCAAGAGCTAGGACTAGGCCTAACTCTTGCAGTCTTAATCGATGCAACTTTAATAAGAGCGCTTTTATTGCCGAGCGCAATGGTTTTACTGGGTAAATGGAATTGGATATCGCCTAAATAACTACTTCACAATATTGATTGCAAAGTGGAATGTAGGGATCTGATATCCAAGTGCCAAACCTGCAAAGTCGCGCTCTGAGGTTAAGACCGGCACCATTCCATATGGTGTGCTGGCAAAGGATGGTTGCTGTGTATAAAGCAACGGGCGAAGAGTCACGATATGTGTACCAACACCGCCAATCGCCGTTAGGTGCACAACAAGATAGCCATTGGAGTTAAATCCGCAGCCATATCCCACGTAACTGTTGTCGTATGCAACAGCGAGCGTGTTATCCATTTGGGTCCAACCAACACCCTTAATACTGATGGTGAATTCTTCACCCTCTTTAAAGTTATAAGTTGGTGTTCCTTGCCCACCGCGAGCGAATGCTTCAACTGATCCGGATTTATCAGCCCTGGCAACGCCCATAGTAAGAACTTTTCCGTTCTTATCCAGCAACGGTTGAATGCTTTCCTTCACGTAGAAGACTTGTTGAGCTTCAACCACATCGCCAGATTTAACCTGAACAACGTGATAGCCACCGAGGTGATCAGGAATTAATATCTCTTTATTCACAGTTCCGTCAGTAACGTCAACAATTCCAAGAGGAATTGGGTTATAGACCCAGCAAGTTCCTGTCGTGCAGTTAACGCGGTTTCCCACAACTGTTGCCCACACAATTGTGTGAACACCCTTTGTTGTTAAACCACTTACCTTCAGCGTCGATTTGCTTCCAACAATTCCACGAGCCGGTGTAAGTGTTGCTTCAGCTTTAGTGTTCGGATCAAGACCTGCAGTTGTCAGCGTTGTGCGCTGCTCGACAGTTGGGGTCATATCTTTTGGATAGACAACGTATGGCTTAAATGCGCCCGGATCTTTAGTAACTTTAAAGAAACCAGATCCACTGTTTGCAAATGGCACTGGAGATTGCATCACATTCAAGTAACTAAAGCTGATTGCTTCATTTGCCTGAATAAAGTGATTCCCGATTGATCCGCTGGCCAAAATCGTCGTACGTGCCGTTCCACGAGTCCAACGTGCCTGCATTTCGCCAACGAATTTATTGTCGTAATACAGAGCAGAACCGGCTGCATATAAAGATGGCCCAAGGCCTGTGTACTCGATAGTTATCGGAGTTCCAACAGGACCACTTGTGGGTGTCATCTTGAAAGTACGAGCAATCTGCAGGCCACCGTGGGCAAGTGCCACATCGTTATTTACAGCATAGATATCGTGAACTCCACCGAAGTCTGAAGGAACTTTTGTCTTGTAGACAAATCCACCTAGAGCATCGGTTGTAAGAGTTGCGATAACTACGTTGTATTTAACATATGAAGTTCCCATGTAGTTAACGGTGTTCGGTTGAACATCGGTTACCCAGGTTGCATCACTTGTAGACCAAGTAAGAGTTACCGGCGTATTTCCAGTAAGACCCTTGCCCGTAATTGTTATGGCATCGCCAATCACAACTTGCGATGGTGTTACATCTAAGTTGATCATCGTTGATGGGGTGGTGAAAGTTTGTGCCTTTATCCCAGTGAAAGGAATCGCCGGGACATCAGGGATCTCTTTAGGGGCGACTAGCTTTACCGGATTATCCACAGCATGTGCAGGTGCGATGAATCCTAAAGAAAGGATTAACGCCGCACCCGCCCGCACTGCAATTTGTTTCTTATTCATGATCTCTCCGAATCAATTGTTTAGTTACTTGGCCGCAGGCACAGCAAAGAGTGTGAGCTGTGATGTTTGTGTGAAGTTAGATGACCAAGTTCCAGTTGCTCCCTTAAGCACAGGACTGAGAGTTACGGTGCGGTAATAAGCAACGCGCTCGAAAACACTCTTGCCATTGGCATCAAGTACACGTGAACCATCCACGTTCTTCTTTGCAGAAAGCTTGGTTGAAAGAACCTTCATGGTCGAAGAATCTTTAGCAATGATGGTCACCTTGAAGTTAATAACTCCAAGAGTGCTGTAAAGCGGCGCAGCACCGGTCTTAAGAATGGCGGTCCAGAATGCAACGCCACTGTGATTGCCATATGACATTGCGATTGGATCTGCGACACCAGCAACTTCAATGAACGCCTTTGTTGTGTTGTTGGAATCTAGAACCGCTCCAGCTTGATCAGCGTTATTGGCATAGACACGGAAAACAATTGTCTGACCCAAGAGATATTCATTAGTTATCGCACAACTTGCAAATCTTGGAGCGAGAGCTCCAGTTGAGCCAGATGCCAGAACAGTATCTACATAAATATGAATTGGTGAAATTACACCTTGTACAGGTACGCCAACTTTGACGTTAAACACTGGTGAAGATCCTGATGTGTATGCGACGGCATCAGTAGGAGTAAATACACCAGAGAGTGCAACGGCACCAGAGGCGGATGGAACCCAGGCGCATTTAGCCAGGAATGGTGCAACAGTTGCAGTTGGAACAGCTTCGCATCCTGCAATTGCTACTCCGCCAGCCATGTACTTAACAGTTCCGGCAGCATTTGCTGTTGCGTTGATATTGATAGGAGCTAGACCGAATACTCCACTACCACCGCTAAGGATAAGCGTGCCATCGGTTGCTGCACTAGCTGGCGCAATGCTCATTGAAAGCGCACCAATTACTGCGATACCCGCTATTACTATTTTCGATCTTTTCATTTTATTCTCCTCTTAGAGCGTTGATGTAATTGGATTACTTGACTTTTATTGATCCGCTGGCAGTCATCGAGAAAGCATCAGATTCTGATTTGCCTACAGTTGTTGTTTGGATAGAAAAACTTCCAGTTACTTTAAAAATTCCTGTTGCACCGGCGTATTTACCAGTGCCACTTTTGATCACTGCATTCCCAGAAAAAGTGATCTTTGTTGGTGCCGATTCATCTTCGGCGCAACCCTTTGCAGAGGTATCGAAAGCTACTTTCATGGTGTTCGCACCTGTACCTAAAATTCCAGTGCCAGCAAATGAATCGCATTGTGCGGCAGGAGCTGCCGAACCTGTGCCTGTTAACTCAGCGAGATCGCCAACGTTTCCAGTTCCCGTGGCTTTTACAGATGTCACTTGAACATAACCATCGCCCCAGAGCAGAGTGACTTTTCCGGTGTAGTTACCTTGAAATGCAATCGCTCCTGCGGCCGCAGGAACGACAGGTTTCGCAACTGGCTTCTTCGTGCTCCAACCAGTTGGGCACTTTGCAGTAGTTACCTTTTTTGTTGCAGTTCCTTTGTAACAAGTAATTGTTTTAGTTGCCGCACTTGCAGTACCTGATTGCACTACGGCAAACCCTAGAACTAAAACAATTGCAATACTTTTTAATACTTTTAACTCTCCGTTTAGCTTCATCTTTCTCTCCTAAGTAGATCCTGCTTACTTTCGAGAGCATCGTTTCAGTTAAAGAAAATGAAGTGTTGGGATTCTCTGGTGCTACCCCTTGCCCGAATATCTATTGGGTCACAAATAAATGTTTTCTTTGCGCTCAAAAAAAGAGAGTTGAGTGCTAGCACTCATTTGATTCAGGACTCGCTATTGATCACAAAGTTGCTTGCGAGTACGTTGCAAGAAATGGTTTGCAATAGTGCAGGCCGGATAAGGAAATCAACAATGGCTGTTTATGCGCAACCAGGACAACCTGGTGCAGTTGCAGAATTTAAATCCCGTTATGACCACTGGATAGGTGGCAAATATGTTGCACCAGTCTCTGGAAAGTATTTCGAAAATATCACACCAGTTACTGGAAAGGTTTTCTGCGAAGTGGCACGAGGAGATGCAGCCGATATCGAAGCCGCATTGGATGCAGCTCATGCCGCTGCGAAAACTTGGAATAAAACTTCTGCAACAGAACGTGCGATTATTTTAAATAAAATCGCAGATCGCATGGAAGCAAATCTTGAAAAGATTTCCGTTGCCGAAACATGGGATAACGGAAAGCCTGTTCGCGAAACCATGGCTGCCGATATTCCTCTTGCAATTGATCACTTCCGCTATTTTGCTGGAGCAATTCGCGCGCAAGAAGGTTCCATCGGCGAACTAGATCATGACACCGTGGCTTATCACTTCCACGAGCCGCTTGGTGTAGTCGGTCAGATAATTCCTTGGAACTTCCCTATCTTGATGGCTGTCTGGAAACTGGCACCCGCACTTGCTGCAGGTAACTGCGTAGTGCTTAAACCTGCTGAGCAAACGCCAGTATCGATTCTCTTCTTAATGGAATTGATCGCTGATTTACTTCCAGCTGGCGTTATAAATATCGTCAATGGATTCGGTGTCGAAGCTGGCAAACCACTTGCTTCATCACGTCGAATCGCAAAGATCGCGTTCACTGGAGAAACAACCACTGGCCGCTTAATCATGCAATACGCATCCGAAAACATCATTCCGGTAACCCTAGAACTAGGCGGAAAATCACCAAACATTTTCTTCCGTGACATCGCTGATGAGAATGATGCTTTCTATGACAAGTGCATCGAAGGATTTAACATGTTCGCCCTTAATCAAGGTGAAGTCTGTACATGTCCTTCACGCGCTTTAATCGATGCTCCGATTTACGATCAGTTCCTTAAAGATGTAATGGTTCGCACCAAGGCAATCATCCAAGGAAATCCATTGGACACGGCCACCATGATCGGTGCGCAAGCATCAAATGATCAGATGGAAAAAATCCTGAGCTACTTCGAAATTGGCAAGCAAGAAGGTGCAAAGATTCTGATCGGTGGAAAGCGTGCTGACTTAGGCGGAGACCTTTCTGGTGGTTATTACATCGAACCAACAATCTTTGAAGGTACAAATAACATGCGAATCTTCCAAGAAGAAATCTTTGGACCAGTTGTATCTGTTGCAAAGTTCGATGGATTCGATCAAGCGATGGAGATTGCAAATGACACTCTCTATGGTCTGGGATCAGGAGTTTGGACTCGCAAGATGAACACCGCATATCGCGCCGGTCGTGAAATCAAAGCTGGACGTGTTTGGACCAACTGTTATCACGCATACC
>CAITKS010000103.1 GCA_903893085.1 uncultured Actinomycetes bacterium
ACGCCTTTTGGCGCAGCCCATTCATTTAATTGGCAGCCGACTTCGTGGTGTGAGCAATTGGGCATACAACTTTGAACTACTTCATAAAGATCACCAAATGCGGCAACAATTCGATTGGAATCTAAATGCGCTAGCCCAAATGCACGGATGCCAGGTGTATCAATAATCCAGCCATCTATAGGTGACAGATCTGGTGCCAGCGGCAGTGCAATCGCACTCGATGAGGTATGACGACCACGGCCTGTCACATCATTCACATCACCTGTTAGTCGATCAGCATGTGGAACAAGAGCATTGATCAGCGTTGATTTACCAACTCCGGAATGTCCAACAAGCACGGAAGTTTTGCCGTTGAGGAGCGAGAATAATTTCTTTAAGTCAACTTCTCGCGAGTCAGATTTAATTGCCGCGGTTGCAATTTCAACGCCAAGAGTTTCGTATTCGTGCATAAAATCTGGCACTGCTGCTACATCTGTTTTAGTGACCAAGATGATTGGTTTGATATTTTCATGAAAAGCGACAACTAAAAAACGATCGATTAATCCACGACGCGGTTCAGGATTTGCGGCAGCCACGACAATTACCAGTTGATCTATATTGGCAACAATTGTGCGCTCCATTTTGGCAGCATCATCTACGGTTCGGCTAAGACTGTTACGACGTGGTTCGATTGAAACAATCCGTGCCAGCGAACCAGTTGTTCCAGACACATCTCCTACTAAATTCACCAGATCACCGACAACTACAGATTTTGGACCCATCTCGCGAGCCTTCATCGCAGTGACGATCACGCCCTCGTTGGTAATACATGTCGTGCGTCCGCGGTCGACCGTTGTTACGAGTGCGCTAATTGCATCGGCATGCGCAGGGCGATCTTTACTGCGCGGGCGAGTGCGGCGACTTGGGCGAATACGAGCATCAGATTCGTCGAATTCGCGCGGTGTCATGAAATCAAACTCTGCCAAAGTCCAGGAAAATCAGGCAAAGTCTTGCGAGTAGTTGCCACATTTTCGATTTCAATGCCTGGAATAACTAAGCCTATTACTGCACCTGCAGTTGCCAGGCGATGATCGTCATAAGTGTGAAAAGTTCCACCATGTAAACCTTTACCAAATGCACCTGCCGGAGTTATACGAAGTGAAGTTTCATCTTCAGCCACATTGCCACCAAGTGAGTTAATTTCGCGGGTTAGCGCGGCTAAGCGATCTGTCTCGTGCAAACGAAGATGACCGATACCTCGCAAGTGCGAAGGTGAATCAGCGAGTGCGGCAAGAGCGGCAATTGCAGGTGTTAGCTCACCAACATCATGGAGATCGATATCAATTCCGTGGATAGATTCTCCACCAGTAATTGTTAAGCCTTGATCGGTTGGCGAAACTTGCGCACCCATAGCGGTCAAAATTTCGCGCAATTGATCACCTGGTTGTGTTGTCTGCTTTGGCCAATCTGCAATTGTGATTGATCCACCGCAAACCATTGCAATAGATAAGAATGGCGCAGCATTTGATAGATCCGGTTCGATAACCAAATCCACACCGTGCAACGAACCAGATTCAACGCGCCAACTTTGTGCCGCCTTATCAACAGTTACCTTTGCGCCAAAGTCGCGCAACATCTGAACTGTCATATCGATATGTGGCATTGATGGCAGCGCGCCACCTTTATGTGTTGCGGTAATTCCGTTGCTTGTACTTGGCGCGATTAAAAGCAGCGCCGATAAGAATTGACTTGATGCGCTGGCATCAATAGTTAGTGCGCCACCTGGAATATTTCCTTTGCCTTTTACGACTAGCGGCAGCGAATAACGGCCATCGTGTTCAATCTCGATTCCAAGTTCTTCAAGTGCTGCAATTACTGGGCCAAGTGGGCGTTCATAAGATCTGGGATCGCCATCGAATGAAATATCACCTTGGGCGAGCGCAGATAGCGGTGGAAGAAAGCGCATCACAGTTCCGGCATTGCCTACATCTACCTTGGCGGGGCCTTGTAATTTTACAGGTGTAATTTTCCAAGCAAGATCGCCACCAATTTCTTCATCAGTTACTCCGACGCCCATCGCCTTAAGGCCGGCGACCATTAGCTCGGTATCGCGAGAAATTAGTGGACGCTTCAAAAGAGATTCAGAGTTGGCTTGCGCAGCAAGAATTAGCGCGCGGTTGGTTACCGATTTTGATCCCGGAATAACTACTCGCGCGCTGACTGCATTTCTCCCACGTAGTGGAGCAGGCCAGAGCATGAGCGGCAGTCTACTCTCTACCCATGTGCGGTCGTTATGCCCAAGCGCAGGGGATGGACGAGATCATCGAGCGCTTTGATCTCGATGGATCACTCGTTGATAAATCTCTGCCATTGAATTGGAATATTGCACCCACAAATGAGATTTACATTATTCGCGATAATCAACAGGGGCGAATTCTAGATAGCGCATCTTGGGGTTTGATTGCACCTTGGCAAAAGAATTCTACCGAGGCGCGTAATTCGCAATCGCATGCCATCAATGCGCGAAGTGAATCAATCCACGAAAAACCAACTTTTCGCCAAGCATTTCGTACTACGCGCTGCTTAATCCCTGCAACTGGTTATTACGAATGGGCGACTTCGCTCGGTAAGTATCCGCCAAAACAACCTTTCTATATTTCATCAGCGAAAGAAAATACATCGCTATCAATAGCCGGAATCTGGAGCGTCTGGAAAAATGAAAGTGGCGCTGAAATTCAAAGTGCTGCAATCATTACTCGCGAAGCAGTTGGTGAACTTGCAACGATCCATAGCCGGATGCCGGTATTTATGCCGAACGATCGTTGGGATATATGGCTTGATCCAAAGAATCGTGAAATCGAAACCCTAATTGCTCTGATGGAAATTCCAGATCCTGCTGGTGGTTTAGTAACTCGTCCGGTGGCTCCGCGGGTAAACCTGGTTGCCAACAATGGCCCCGAACTCATCGAAGCCTTCGAATTGGGTGAATCGCAAACGCTCTTTTGACCGCTGCTTGATGGGCATTTCTAACTCCTTTGGGATAGTGTGTAAGAGATGGCATCGAAAGATTTAGTCCTAGAAAGCGCTACCGATCGCAATGCTCGGTTCGAGCGCGATGCCCTTGTGTATATGGACAAGTTATATGCGGCAGCGCTTCGTTACACAAGAAATCCAGAAGATGCCAGTGATTTGGTTCAAGATACTTATTTAAAAGCTTTTAATTCTTTTCATCAATTTGAAGAGGGAACAAATCTGCGCGCGTGGTTATATCGCGTGCTCACAACTACTTTTATTAACTCATATCGCAAAGATCAACGCCGCCCGCAATTAGCATCTGGCGAACTAGAAGATTGGCAGTTAGCCGAGGCGCAATCTCACACTAGTGATCTTGGAAAATCAGCCGAAGTAGAAGCGCTAGAAAACTTGCCTGATAGCGATATCAAACGTGCACTGCAAGAGATCCCTGAAGAGTTTCGCATGGCAGTTTATTTAGCCGATGTCGAAGGTTTTTCTTATAAGGAAATTGCCGACATTGTTGATGTTCCAGCCGGAACTGTTATGTCGAGATTGCACCGTGGTCGCAAGTTACTGCGTGAGAAGTTAGCTGATTATGCAAAAGAACTTGGCTATACAACCGATTCCAAGAAATCTGGAAAGGGGGAGAAGTCATGAGCCACATTGAAGAAATTCCATGTATTGAAGTTCTCTCCTCCGTTGTATTTATCATCGAAGGCGTGGTGGAAGAGGCGAGAAATCCGCAAGCCATTGCATCTCACCTTAACTCTTGCTCTGCTTGCCAAGCAGAAGTTGAGCACGAACAAGCGATGCATATGCTGCTGCAAGATGTATTGCGACGCTCATGTGATGAGAAGGCTCCTGAAGAATTGCACCGCAGCATTCATGAAGAGCTATTGCGCCAAGCAACTGGCGGTGCCGGAGTAACCGAAGTGGTCACTCAAATCAGCATGACTGAAATATCTATTGAAATAGATGAATTTGGAAATGTGGAACACCGCGAAATTCAAATTGAACAAACTCACGTTGAGCGCTATGAAGACAGCTGAGGAAATTATTGGAGCAGTCGGCTTTTCTGTAATGACCGTTCGTCCAGGTGACACATGCCTTGCAATGGGAATTTCAGATCTTCCAATACTTGCACCAGGCCACTTAATGAGCGTGATGGAGAGCGCTTGCGTTGCCGCCTTAGTTGAACTTCTGGAAAATGGCGAAACAACAGTGGTTGATAAGTTTGATATATCGCTAATTGATTCTGTAGGCGTTGGTGTGGAAGTTCGTGCAAATGCTCGCTGCACCGAAGTAGTTGATCGGACAATGATCTTTGAATGCGATGTATATGAAGGTGAAAGGCATATCGCCTACGCTGTTATAGAAAGAACGGCGGTCGAACGAGTATCTTTCCTCGCGCGAACCGCCGCTCAATCATTAATTAAAACTTCAGATAATTAAGCTTTCTTGGTCTCCCAGAAAATAGCTGCAATTTCATCGATCTTTGCGATCAAATTATCGGCAACAGAAATATCTTGAGTTCCCTTCGTGCCGGCAGCGCCAGCAAGCTTTGTCGCTTCATTAAAGAGTGAATGAAGATTTGGGTACTTCTCAAAGTGTGGTGCCTTGAAATAGTCAGTCCAGAGAACCCATAGGTGCTCTTTAACTTGATGTGAACGCTCTTCTTTAATTGCAACAGAGCGAGAACGGAAGTCTGCATCTGGATTGGCTGCATATTTTTCCATGCAAGCCTTTACAGATAGCGCTTCAATCTTTGCTTGTGCTGGATCGTAAACGCCGCATGGCAGATCGCAGTGAGCGTGAACAGTTACTTTTGGTGTGAATAAGTTCTTCATTTTCTCTCCTTTGTCGCTACTTGAGTTTAATTCAAATCTTGTATGTGTGAGACTACCGCCCATGAGAGGCTTTGGCATCTTCGGGCGGGTCATCGTTGAGGGCACTTCCATGCAGCCGACCTATAACCCACTGGATTGGCTGCTGGTTCACTACGGTTTCTTTGGCAAGAAATACTTATTTATTCGCCTCGGTAATGTGGTTGTTATAGAACGGGAGAAACAGCCCGGCATCTTCTATATAAAACGTGTTGCCGAGATCGCACTTGATGCAAGCGGTAAAAAAAGTTATTA
>CAITKS010000104.1 GCA_903893085.1 uncultured Actinomycetes bacterium
TAATTCATTTATAAATAAATCATTTTCCTTAACAAAGATTTCAACTGCCATTACTCCGATCAGCGAAATATCGTTAGCAATTGATAGCGCAAGATGCTGGGCTTCTTCTGCAATCTCCTGAGAAATAACGGGCGCAGGCGTAATTGTCAGAGTACATATTCCATCTGATTGCACGGTTTGTGTTGGGGCCCATGTGGTTGCTTGGCCATGAGCAGATCGCGCGACCATCACCGCTATCTCACAATCAAAGTCAATTAACTCGTCAATTAAAATTTGAGGATTTTCTTTTAAAACTTCCTCTAGTTCGGCTGAATTCGATATTTTCCATACACCGCGTCCGTCATAGCCGCCAGAAATCTTCTTCGCGATAAATGGGAACTCAAAGCAATCTTTGGCATCTGTTATTACTCGCCACTTCGGCGCAGGGTAAGCGCTAAGTTTTTGGCGCATCGCCGCTTTATCCTGAGAATATTGAAATGACTGAGAACTCGGAGAGACTTTTACTCCCGCTGCCTCCAAGCCTTTTATAATTGAAAGCGGAACGAGTTCGTGTTCGAAAGTTACAACATCACATTTAGCGGCAAATGCTTGCAACGCAGTTAAATCTCGGAAATCTCCAACTACGTGTGGAGCTATCTGCGCCGCACTATCTTTTGAATCCTGGGCAAATAACAACAAATTAATTCCTAGCGCCTCAGCCGGAGCCACCGTCATGCGCGCAAGTTGCCCAGCGCCAATGATGCCGACAGTCGGAAAGCGCTCGTTCACCTCGCTATCGTAGATGAACTACATCGCCGACGTTAACTTCAAAGCCATCTGCGAGCATCAGAGCACCCGCTGATGTTATTGATTGCGCCAAGCCGGTGCGATTATCACGTCCAACCACTTCAATCTGTACTTGCTTTCCTAGAGTTGCAGATGCCTTGGAATATTCAGTGGTGAAGTCACGCCCGCTATCCCATTCTTGAAAATTGGAGGCAAATAACTCTAAGAATTGCGCCAGAATTTGGCTGCGATCTAATTGATGTGAATCTGAGATAGCCAGTGAAGTTGCATTAGGAACTGGGAGTTCCTCACTCGACATTGCAACATTTAAACCAATTCCAATAATTATTCCTTCGGCGGCAATTTGTGAAATTAAACCTGCAACTTTTTTCTCGGAAATCAAAATATCATTTGGCCACTTCAATTTAACTTCGCACGTTAGATTTGGAGAAATTATTTCAAGTAGTGAGAGTGCGGCAAGGTGGGCAATAAATCCCCAGTCACTTCGATTTCGCTGTGGTGATAAATAAAATGAAAATAGAAGTGCTGTACCGGTAGGTGCATCAAAGCTTCTATCTAATCTTCCACGACCTGAACTTTGAAATTCTGCCGCGATCACATCGCCATTTGTTACACGACCTGCGCTAGCTAATTCGGCGAGATCGTTTTGCGTCGAGGTAGTGAGTTCAACCACGCTTACCCGCCAGTATTGCGAAGTTAGCGACGCGATCAACGTCTCATCTAGTGGCGCTCTTGGCGCTGATGTACCCACGCCTAGTACCGTAAGGGTATGAACCCAGATCTGCATACAACTTCAGGAAAAATTGAAGATCTTCGTCTTCGCGTTGAGGAAGCTGTTCACGCCGGTTCGGCCCGTGCAGTTGAAAAGCAACATGCCAAAGGCAAGCTCACCGCACGCGAACGTATTGATTTGTTAGTTGATGCAGATTCCTTTACTGAGATCGATGAGTTCGCACGCCACCGTTCCACACAATTCGGGATGGAAAATAATCGCCCCTATGGAGACGGTGTTGTAATCGGAACAGCGACTGTCGATGGCCGTCCAATCGCTTTGTACTCACAAGATTTCACAGTAATGGGCGGCAGCCTCGGTGAAGTACATGCTGAAAAAATTGTAAAGATCGCTGAATTCGCACTTAAGAGTGGCATTCCACTAATTGGTATTAACGATTCTGGTGGAGCTCGCATCCAAGAAGGCGTCGCATCCCTAAATGGTTACGGCAAAATCTTTAGGCTAAATACACGTTCTTCTGGCGTGATTCCTCAGATCTCGTTGATTCTTGGTCCTTGTGCTGGCGGATCTGCTTACTCGCCTGCCCTAACTGACTTCACAGTGATGGTTAATGAAACTTCACATATGTTTATTACAGGTCCAGATGTGATTAAAACCGTAACTGGTGAAGATGTTGGTATGGAAGAACTTGGCGGAGCGCTAACCCATAACACTCGCTCTGGAAATGCTCATTATTTAGCGGATAGCGAAGCTGATGCGATTGATTATGTGAAGGCACTTCTTTCCTATCTTCCTTCAAATAACATGGATGCTTCACCTCACTTGCCTCCGACTCAA
>CAITKS010000105.1 GCA_903893085.1 uncultured Actinomycetes bacterium
AGATCAGTCAACAATTTATGATGCATCTGTTGCATATCAAGCTGCAGGAGTCCCACTGGTTATCTTGGCTGGTAAAGAATATGGATCTGGTTCATCACGTGACTGGGCAGCAAAGGGAACGGCTCTCCTTGGAGTTCGTGCCGTAATCGCCGAAAGCTTTGAACGTATTCACCGTTCCAACTTAATTGGAATGGGAGTTCTTCCATTGCAGTTCAAGGATGGGGAAAGTGCAAAGAGCCTCGGGTTAAAGGGTGATGAAACATTTGCGATCTCGGGAATCACTGAATTAAACGGCGGTGGTATTCCAAAGGAAGTTACTGTTACTGCGGGCGATAAGAAATTTAGCGCCAAGGTACGTATCGATACGCCGGGTGAGGGTGATTATTATCGCCATGGCGGAATAATGCAGTATGTGCTCCGCCAATTACTTCAGTAGTGGCGCTCATAAATATCGCGGAAGTATTGCCACTTAACTAGACTGTGACTGTGCTCGAATCGATTAAGTCTCCCGCCGATATAAAGGCGATGGATCGCGCCCAATTAGAAAAATTGAGTGCGGAGATTCGCCAGTTCTTAATTGAAAAAGTCTCTAAGACTGGTGGACATCTTGGTCCGAACTTGGGTGTTGTCGAGCTAACCCTGGCCATTCACAGAACTTTTGATTCGCCGAAAGACATTGTGCTATTTGATACTGGACATCAATCCTACGTTCATAAAATCATCACTGGACGCTCGGGAGATTTTGATGGTCTGCGCCAACGCGGGGGAATCGCTGGTTATCCAAATCGTTCCGAGAGCGAACATGATGTTATTGAAAATTCACATGCTTCCACCGCCCTGTCATGGGGAGATGGAATTTCTTATGGTTTTTCACAGACGGGTCAATCCGATCGTCATGTTGTTGTCGTAGTTGGAGATGGTGCGCTTACGGGTGGAATGTCTTGGGAGGCGCTGAACAACATCGCAGCGACTGAGAGTCGCAACTTGGTAATCGTAGTAAACGATAACGAACGTTCTTATTCTCCAACGATTGGCGGCCTAGCTACCTACCTTTCGACGTTACGCGTCACTCGTGGGTATGAAAGATTTCTTGACTGGGGCAAAGAGTTTTTACATAAGACACCTGTTGTTGGAACGCCAATTTATGAAACTTTGCACGGGATGAAAAAAGGCATTAAAGATATTGTCGCCCCACAAGGAATGTTTGAAGATTTAGGTCTGAAATATATGGGGCCAATTGATGGTCACGATATTTCAGCGCTAGATAAGGCGTTGTCTAAAGCAAAAGATTTTGGCGCACCAGTACTTGTCCATGCAATTACTGAAAAAGGGCGCGGCCACCAACCTGCGGTTGCAGATGAGGCTGAAAAATTTCACGCCGTTGGAATTGTCGATCCAGCAACTGGTGCACCACTTGCTAAGAGCGTTACCAGCTGGACCAAGGTGTTTTCAGAAGAGTTATTAGAACTTGGCCGTGAGAGAACTGACATCGTTGCAATTACTGCCGCGATGCTGGGGCCGACAGGCCTTGATAAGTTCGAGAAAGAATTTCCAGAACGCACAATTGACGTTGGTATTGCTGAACAGCACGCAGTTACTAGTGCTGCAGGAATGGCCTTCGCTGGGCTACATCCTGTAGTCGCTCTTTACTCCACCTTTTTGAATCGTGCTTTTGATCAACTGCTATTAGACGTTGCGCTGCACAAGGCAGGCGTTACCTTCGTATTAGATCGTTCTGGGATTACCGGCGATGATGGACCTTCACACCACGGAATATGGGATCTTGCTTTAACAGGAATTGTTCCGAACATGCACGTTGGAGCACCACGTGATGCTTCTCGTTTGCGCGAGATATTACGCGAGGCTGTAAACATCTCCGATGCACCATCTATGGTCCGCTTTCCTAAGGGCGCGGTACAAAGTGACATTCCCGCTTTTGAACGTCGCGATGGCATAGATGTTCTCTATCGCGGAGAAAGCGCTGATGTACTTTTGATAAGTATTGGAGCAATGGCTGCCATCGCAGTCGAGGCCGCTTCGATGGCTTATCGCGAAGGTGTTGGAGTAACAGTTATAGATCCGCGGTGGGTAAAGCCACTTCCGAGTGCACTTGTCACGATTGCTCAAAGATATAAGAGCGTTGTTGTTTTAGAAGATGGAATAAAGCACGGTGGTATTGCCAGTTCTATTTCCGAGATGTTCCGAGATGCGGGTTTGGCTACACCAATTCACTCAATTGGTGTGCCGCTGGAATTCATCGAGCATTCAAAGCGTTCTGAAATCATGAACGACCTTGGAATTACTGCGCAGAACATCGCAAGAAGTATTGTCGAATGGAACAGTTCTACTTCAGAATCGGCTATGGCAGAGATGCAATACCCGGTGAATGAAAACGTTGACCGCAAACTGCATCGCTAATTCCTTCACGATCTAGGTAAGGCAGGATCCCGCCGAGGTGCATTGGCCAACCTGAACCCATCAACATGCAGAGATCAATCTCTGCAGCCGAAGAAACTACGCCTTCATCAAGCATCATTCTTGCCTCTGTTGCTAAAGCCTTTAGCGCGCGATCGCGAACCTGGTCAGCAGTTGATGCAGTGGAACCTTGTTTGATTAGTGCTACCGCATCAGGATTAGCGCTGAATTTTCCATCCGCACCTTTTATGTAGAAGGTGCGAACCTTTGCGTTAACCATCGCTTGCATCGTAGGTGAAATGCGATAACGCGGACCAAGGTTTTCATGCAAAGTCTCTGAAACATGAAGTGCCACACCAGGTCCAACGAGATCTAGAAGCTCAAATGGAGACATCGGGAATCCGATACTTCTCATCGCGTTGTCGGCAACTTCCGGGGAAGTGCCTTCATCAACAGCATCGGTTACTTCACCCATGAAGCGAGTTAATAGGCGATTGACCACAAAACCAGGAGCATCTTTACAGATGATCATAGTTTTCTTTAGATCCTTACCAATGCTGACAGCAGTTGCAGTCGTTGCATCATCTGTCTTTGATGTTCGCGCAACTTCTAGGAGTGGCATTACTGCTACTGGGTTGAAGAAGTGAAAGCCAATTACTCGCTCTGGGTTTTTAAGCCCCTCGCTCATACGCTCTACAGAAAGCGAAGATGTGTTAGTTGCTAAGACACATTCTGGAGAAACGATTGATTCTAACTTCTTGAATAGCTCCTGCTTCAGAGAAAGTTCTTCGAATATAGCCTCGATTATGAAATCACAACCAGCGAATGAATTTTGATCTGCAGAACCGCTAACTAATAGCGATAGACGACGTGCAGATTCTTCGCTCATGCGCTTTTTTTCTACCAATTTTGCTAACTCATTTTTGACCCAAGCAACACCCTTATCGGCACGCTCTTGATCTATATCTGTCATAACTATTGGGCACTTGAGATTGCGCAGCAGTAGAAGGGCTAGTTGAGATGCCATCAGTCCAGCACCAACAACACCCACCTTGCTTACCTTGCGAGCTAAGGCAGGCTTTGGTGCACCCTCAACTTTTTTGCGTTTCTTCTGGATTAAATGAAATGCATAGAGTGAAGCGCGCAGAGGATCAGACATAGTCAGATCAGCCAACGCCTGATCTTCGGCATCAAAACCGGCGCCGCGAATATTTGATCGAGCTGCTGCAATAAGTTCTAACGCGCGCATAGGGGATGCGATTTCGGCACCGCCATATTTCTTAAGCGCCGCAGCCTTTCCGGTAGCAAGTGCTAAATCCCAAGCAGGATCGTTTGAATAATCTTTTCGCTCTATCTTGGTTTCACCCGAAAGAACCTTTGCGGCAAATGAAACGGAGCGCTCAAGGAAATCGGCTGGTTCGTAAACTGCATCAACAACACCGAGTGAAAGTGCATCTTTAGCCTTCATCATCGTGTTGTTATTAAGCGCATTTAACATAATGACTTGGATCGCGCGTTCAGGTCCAATTAGCTTAGGCAGAATAGTTGCGCCACCCCATCCTGGTACCAAACCTAAGAAAACTTCTGGCAATCCAGTAAATGCTGTAGATGCAAGGGTGCGATAGTTGCAATGCAAACCGACTTCAAGCCCACCACCAAGGGCTAGACCGTTAATAAATGCAAATGTTGGAATACCGCATTCGTCTAAACGACGAAAAACATCATGCCCTAATTTGCCGATAGCCAAAGATTGTGAACGATCTGTAAGGAAGGAAAGTGCAGATAAATCGGCGCCGGCGGCGAAGATAAAAGGTTTTCCAATTACGGCAATGGCCGCGGGGGAGCGGCCGATTGCATCGGTGACCGCACTATTTAGCGCAGCCAGTGATTGCGGCCCAAAAGTATTTGGTCGCGTGTGATCAAGACCGTTATCGAGAGTTATTAAAGCAAGTGAACCTGCAAAGCCAAATGGCGTTAAATCCACATCGCGTACAAGTGCATTTGTAACAACTTCTTCGGGAGCACCCTCAGGTAATTTCATTTCAGTAGTCATTACTTTGATCCTCCAGAAAAGTGTGGGTTTTCCCAAATAACACTGCCGCCCATACCAAGACCGATGCACATTGTGGTTAGGCCATAACGCACTTCTGGGTGTTCTTCAAAGGCGCGCGCCAAATTCAGTGCCAAACGAATTCCAGATGATGCAAGCGGATGACCCACAGCAATTGCGCCACCATAAGGATTTACTCGTGGATCATCATCGGCGATACCAAAGTGATCTAGAAACGCAATTACCTGGACAGCGAAGGCTTCATTAATTTCGAAGGCACCAATGTCGCTAATTTTTAAACCAGCTTTTGCTAAAGCTTTAATTGTTGAAGGCACTGGTCCGTATCCCATTACTTCTGGTTCAACACCAGCGAATGCATATGAAACTATTTTCGCCTTAATCGTTAAGCCAAGTTCCTTGGCCTTATCTTCGCTGGCCAGCAATGCTGCGGTCGCGCCATCGTTTAGCCCAGATGAGTTTCCAGGAGTCACGCGACCAGCAGGGCGAAAGGGAGTCTTAAGCGTAGCTAGGCCCTCCATGGTTGTTGTTGGACGTGGTGGTTCGTCAACGGTTGCAATACCCCAACCCATCTCTGGAATTCGTGCCGCGGTTGGAATTAAATCGCGTTGTATTTTTCCGGCTGCGTATGCCGATGCAGTTTTCATCTGGGAGTTATACGCAAAACGATCTGCACGTTCTTTAGTTAACTGTGGAAAGCGATCGTGTAAACGCTCTGCAGTTGCACCCATTGCGAGCGCATCTTGTTCCACAATTTTCTCGGCTAGGAAGCGTGGATTGGGATCGAGACCATCACCAATTGGATGATTTCCCATGTGCTCAACACCGCCAGCGATTGCGATATCAATGGAACCAATTGCGATTGCACCAGCAAGAGATGTCATTGCTGTCATCGCACCCGCGCACCAGCGATCGACTGAATAACCCGGCACAGTAACTGGAAGCCCCGCCAATAATGAAACGCTTCGTCCCAAGTTCATTCCTTGATCACCTGTTTGAGTTGCAGCAGCGATCGCTACATCTTCGATCGCATCCGGTGAAACTTTTGGATTGCGTTCGAGTAGACCACGCATTGCGCGCACCATCAAATCATCGGCGCGAGTACCGGAATACATGCTGCCGGCTTTACCAAATGGGGTACGAACAGCATCAACTAGGACAACGGTGCGCGACATGTAAAACTACTTTCTCTTTAGCGCCCGCGCAGATCTACCGTTTACGGGTAGTCGCGGGCTTATAGAGAAATGTTACTCGCCAGTAGGCAAAAGCGGAACAGCAACAGGGCTAGGCGCTTGCTGCAACCATAGGCGCAGCCACGTTCTTGCCCTTTGAAAGGTAAGGAATCAGCACGGCAAGAAGGTACGCGCTCCAGCCAATAAATTGGA